>JAFGQB010000282.1 GCA_016935915.1 Spirochaetota bacterium | reverse complement strand
GCAGAAAGCGTGCGTTTTTTTATCTTTTATATTGCCATGCTAAACCAATAGCTGTAAGTTTTTCAATATTATTATCACCTTCCTGTATTGCTTCAACATTATATTTAGATATACTTGGATCAACTCCGGTCATTGCTTTGACTCTATACATAGTTCTTATTTCTTCATCCATTGATTCTTTTGTTTCCCAAATATATATTCCGCCAAATTGACCGGTATCTTCATTTGAATACCAAACTTTTTGAATTAATCCTTTTTTGTTTTCATATCTTTTCCAAGATTCATCAGCAATATATTTTCTTAGTATTAAAAATATTTTTTTATCTTTTTTTTTCAAGTCCCAATTTAATATTAAAATATACATTCAAGCACTCCATTATATTTTAGATACTATGAATATTAAAAAATCGTAGCCTTGTGTACAACTGTAATTATAAATATCCATATATCATTTTTTATATGTAATAATCATTGCCCTATCCTTTAATAATAATAAAAAACTGCAATAAAGTCAAATCCTTTAAAAAACATCACACTTCTTGCGATTTTAGAGGCTCTTATCTCTGTGCAATCTGTGCCTTTGTGAGACATATACCACAGTCCTTGCGCCATTAACAATCTCTTCCCTTCATGTACATCGTGTAACTTCTCCTCAGCAAAGCTATCTTGTTTGGTAAGACTGGTATTGTGCAATTCTACCTGATGAGTTCTCTTTTTTTCCTGTTTTATATCATAATTATATTGAAATATCTCAAGAGTGGTCCCTGCATCACCGTAACCCGGGAGTCTCAGGTGAATGCCATTTATGTGCGCATTATTCACTCCTGTACCTTTTTCGATCCATTCACCTTTTAAGTCGCGTTCCGGATATACTTTTGTACATCCGAAAACCTTTTCATAAAAGCCGGCAAGCTTTCCCCAGTCCCTGCTGACAATATTAGTGTGAACATATTTGATTTCAAAATTCATAGTAGATACCTTTTTATGGATTTTATTGATATATGAAAAAAATTGTACAGTTTTATTTTATTTCAGATATAAAATCATTTATCTTTTTTCCATAATTCTTTTCTAAAATGTCTGCAATTATTTTTATCTTCATAACCTTTCCATGTTTCTCATTTTCATGTTGTTTTTTATTTTTTCAACAGCAGTTTTATCAAAAATTATTATTGAGAGCTTTTTGTTTAATAAATCAATGTTTTTTTCATCTAATACTCTATGAGGAATAATAATAAATATTTTACTGTAATGCTTAAGTAAAATTATTTTATTCTGATAATAATGTTTTTTTATACTGCTCCATTCTGATTCAATTTCCAATTCGAGTATTTTATAATAAACCAGATCATCTTTAAGATTAAATTTAATTGATTTATTAAATGAATTTAAAGTTATGTATTCTTTCAGGTATTTTTTTCTTAAAATGATGCCGGAAACAATTGATTCAATAATGATAAATAATAACCAAAGTATAATGCCCACTCCTGTTAGTAAAGCCATTATAAAAGTCTATAAGAATATTTTTTCTCTTATTTCTTTGTGATATATGATTTTCATTGCACATATATATTCATTTTCAGTTAAATTGTATTCCAGCATAATATTACTCCAATTTTATTCATTCGATATCCTTATAAATCAAATTTTTAAATAATATCATCTAACGGCAGAAAATTTCAAGTATGCGTTTAATCATCTTCTTTACTGATATAAAAATAATCAAACTCCATGCAAAAGTCAATTTTTTTAAAAGGAAAATTTAAACTACTGATTATTTGAATTAAATTTGTAGCCGACGGTATAAATCGTTATGATATATTTCGGATTTGCAGGATCATCTTCAATTTTCTGTCTGAGTTTTACAATATGCTGGTCAAGGGTTCTGGTTGTGCCTTCATATTTTACTCCCCAGATTTTGTCTAAAATTATAAACCTGTCCAGTATCTTACCTTCATTTTCCAGAAAAAGTCTTAGAAGATTTATTTCTCTCTGAGTGAGGTCGAAAGTTACATCCCCTTTTCTGCCTTTCATTTCTGCAGGGTTTATGCTGACATCTCCGAAATTGATTGGGGAATCGTCAATAACCTTTGGTTTTGCATTTCTTCTTCTAAGTGCTGCCCTGACGCGTGCAAGAAGTTCGTTTATGCCGAAGGGTTTTACAACATAGTCATCTGCCCCGAGTTCAAGACCTATCACCTTGTCGACTTCATTTCCTTTTGCTGTAAGCATTATAATCGGGGTCATGGGGTCGTTGCTTCTAATTTCCCTGCAGACATCATAGCCGCTCTTTTCAGGGATCATCACATCAAGAATTATAAGATCCGGGCATTCGTTTTTATAAAAAAACAAAGCATCGTTCCCGTTCTTTGCAGAATTAACTTTATAACCTTCCGATCTCAACAAGTCAACAAGTCCCGTTAAAATGGATTCATCGTCTTCAATGACTAAAATTTTCTGCTTCATATTTATTTCCTGTTATTATTTTTGAATAAGGGTAGCTCAATTATGAATATGCTTCCCTTTTTTTCATTGAGCCTGTATGAAATTTTACCGTTATGTTCGTCAATGATTTTTTTTGCTATTGCAAGCCCCAGTCCTGTGCCCCTGATGTTTGATGTCAGGGAATCATCAACCCTGAAGAATTCGGTAAAAATTTTATTTGCATATTTTAACGGAATTCCTATTCCTCTGTCTATTAGCTGTATTATTGATTCGCTGTCATTTTTTTCCAGAACAATTTCAATGTATTTTTCATCTTTTGAATATTTCTCCGCATTGGAGAGCAGATTTATAAGAACCTGTTTAATTGATTCCCTGTCTGCAGAAATTACAGCTGATTTGTTTTTTACTGTTAATTTTGTTTGAAAACCGTTGTTCTTCAGTCTGATCTTTTGACTGTTGTAAATCTCTTTTAACAATACTGCCAGATCAATCTCTTTTTTATCAAAATTATTTTTATTCTTTTCAAGTTTTGAAAAATTGAGAACATTATTGATCAGTCTGGTAAGCCTCTCCGTTTCCGACACCATGATTGACAGGTACTTTTTTTTCTTTTTTTCATCCGTGTTTTTTTTCGCAAGGAGCATTTCAGCGAACATTCTTATGGATGTCAGCGGAGTTTTCAGTTCATGAGAAACATTTGCGACAAATGTTGTCTTCTGCCTTGCCTGATTTATTTCATAATTTATGGCTTTTAAAATCAGCGCGCTTCCCGAGAGGATAGAAAAAAGCATGATCACAATAAGAATCCAGAGTATGACTTTCATGAATTTTGCTTTTTTTTTAATTATATCGGGATTGTTTATATAAACGGCAACTTCCCAGTGAGGCAGAAGTTCGCTGATCTCATTGGCTATGAACGGTTTTGTCCAGTCTCTCGAATTATCCTTTTCATTAATAAAAAGAGGATTTCCCGTGTCATTCAATACTGTTATCAATTTGTCGCCAGAACCTGATTCAGGCAGTTTTGAGTAAATCCTGTTATTTAATTCATCCGAATCAATTAAACAGCCTGTTATGCTTTTATCAGGATTTTTTTTCCAGAAGATCAGTATAAACCTGTCATATAATAAGCGGGGTATAATACCATGTTCCCTGTTCCTGATTATATCGTTGAATTTCAATAATTCTGAGATGAAGACGGATTTTTCCCTGTCCGTTTCTTTGTTGACGATCAACGAATCGTTTTGTAAATTGCTCTGAGTGAACACATTTCTTGTCGTTATCTGTTTGCCTTCTTTTTCCGCTTTTTCATACACCTCATCCTGGAGGTTTTTATTTTCAGAAAGAAGTTTCTGGGTTTTTTCTATGGAGTTAACAGACTGCATGCTGTTATTTAAATTTTGTTCATTACGTGAAGAGAGATATTTTTCATTTATATCACTGTTTTTTTCAGTCTTTGCATTTTTTTTGTCATTTTTTGAAAAGTATTTCATGTATTCTGAATCTTTCCTGTATTCAATAAAGTCCGATTCATCCTTTTCATCTGCGTTATTTTCCTGTTTAATCTTTTCCTTGTAAGCAACGGCAATATTTTCATATATTGGGGTCGGAGTTTTGCCTCTTAAAAAATCCCTGTTCCAGTTGAGGAATGTAAGTTCATCTTCGGTCAGATTATCATTGATATCAGGCGATAATATCTCCAGTTCAGGAGAGAGTCTGAATGCAATATCCATGAGATTTGATATGTCTTCACTGCTCTTAATCTGGTTTTTTGAAATTTTTACATTTTTGGAATCTATAATTTCATTTAATTCCTCTTCAATTTTATTAAGTTCTTCTTTTATAAGCAATTTAACAAGATTAATTTCCGAAGAGTATGATGTCACAAGCTGTTTTTCTATGTATGCCTCTTCATGGCTTATCGACCTGTAAGCCAGAGATGCAAGCACAATGCTCGGTATTATGATTGCTATAATAAATGCAGCCATTAAAATTATATTTATTTTCATTCCGGTAATTATCTCATATTTATAGTTTTAAATCAAGCAGGGCCTGATACATTCATCAGACCCTGTCTGAATTTTAATTTATAATTCTGCCCTGACTGTTATAAACTCTAATCCTTTGATCCTCTTTTTTTGACGTTTTCTCAGGTTCTTCCAGAAATGCCGCAAGGTGAATTAATCTGTTTTCATGTGTCAATGCATTTGCATTGATCTTATTGTCATTTAATGAATATTCCTTTCCCATGTCTATTGCATCCTTGTTCTCATAATGTTTTGAG
This sequence comes from Spirochaetota bacterium, assembly GCA_016935915.1. Lineage (GTDB taxonomy): Bacteria > Spirochaetota > GWE2-31-10 > GWE2-31-10 > JAFGQB01 > JAFGQB01. Next base: position 1,751 of record JAFGQB010000282.1, on the reverse strand, counting down.
TCAAGTTTGTTAATGAAATTTTTTGCATCATTTATACTGAAACTGCCTTTGCTTTTTTCGGTTATAGAAGAGAGGGCTGTTGATTTTATTATTTTATCCCATAAATTGCTTAAAAGGTAATTGTCTGCAAATATGTCAAGACTTATAATTTTATCACCGTAAGTGATAAGTACGCCTATGCAGTTTTCGTTTTTTATTTCGATTTTTTTTAATTCCTTTTCTATTTTTTCAATTTTATCATTAACCTTTTTATCGTCATAGATATCCTGATATGCATTTGAAGAGCTTCTGGCATCATTTTTATTAAAGTACTCTGAAATTTCATTCCATATTTTTGACTGGGATCCGCCTTCATTCTTCTGCGCTTCAGCCCTTAATTTTGATGTTCCCAGATTTTCCTTTGTTGTAAAGTTTTTTGATTTATGGGTCCATCTGCCCTGTTCAACACAGTAAACAGGTACAATAAGGTTCTTTCTTTTCGGTGCAATCAGTACATCCCGCGCAATTATTCTGTCCTGTTTGCACCCTGTAATGATCTCTCCTCCCATGATATATATCATTTTGTCGGACAGATTTGTGATATTGACTTTCGGCACATTTCCCCCGTTAATTTCCGTAATTTCAAGCATCTTTTTTTTCAATGCTTCGTCAAGCAGTGTGTAGCTGCTGTTTTTAACGACATCTTTTTTATTAATTAAAAAAACAGCAAGACTGTCATACAAGAATGCTTCACTGATTTCAATGGAATTGATAACTGTTTTGATTTCATCAGCCTCATTTGCATAAAACTGTGAAACAGCCGCAAGAATAAAAAACAAAAAAATTAAAAAAGTCTTTCTCATTTATTTCCTCCTGAAAGTTTATAAGGCACTTCTAAAAACCTGTCAAACAGGTTTTTAGAAACTACAAAAATAATTCCTATCCTTATATGACGCTTCAAAAGCCAAATAATTAGAGGCGCCATATACTTAATAATTTTACAGGATAAAAAAAATAAGTTGTCATGAGGTTGAAAAATGTCTGTAAAAATGTTGTAAAAGGGGCATTATGGCAGGAATGCCATTTGATACATATATATTTGCAGAATCAGGTATAAGCATATTTAAATTAGTGGAATTGATAAAATAAAAATAAAACCAGGTATATCCTGCAAATACTTACTTGAAAAAAACAAAATACCAGAGTTACTAGATGACAAATATTTTATTTTGAAGATTCATTTAATAAATTATCAATCTGCTTGAGCGATGATGAATCAAATTTTAATGAAAATATTCCGGGAAGAAAATACGGCATTACTGTAGAAATTGTATTGACGAAATAATTCGTTTCATGATCCGGAAAAATTTGAAATTTAAGATAACCCAGTGATATGCTGTTTTTATTTGCTAAATAGTAATAACTGTAATTGCTTTCATGCTGCCATATTCCATTATCATTTGTAATTAAATTGCAAAATGCATTTCCAACGACTTTTTCCGGAGCATTTCCGCTTTTTAAGTTTTTTTCGTATTTATTTTTAGAATTCAGAAAGTCATCCAATCGTTCAACAATTGTTATATTACCATCGGATAAAGGTTCATTCAGTATTTCTATGTCTTTAGTTTCGGTAATTTTATAGTATTTTGGTATATTGCAGAATATAATGCTTTTAGCCGAATTATTGATATAAAGGGCAGCATCCGCAGTGATTTCTTTAAGGAAGAGTTCCTTCTTGCTCAATTGATCACCTGACATAGCACTTACAGAAG
>JAFGQB010000281.1 GCA_016935915.1 Spirochaetota bacterium | reverse complement strand
TGATTATTATGTTGAAAATGAAAATATAAATATTACATCGGATACAGTTATAAATGTTTTAGAAGGAGATTGGGACACATTTACCGGATATACAGTATCTGGCACATTAACCAGAGCCGATGCAAACGGAAAAACAGCTTACTTAAAATTAGTTGAACAGGGAGCTGGTTATACCGATACAGCTTTATATAAAGCAGTAAGTTCGGTTTTTGCAGGCGGTATTGCTACATATTCCAAAGATGATGTTTTTACAGAAAATTACACAGGATGGATATTTATTGATATGAACGGCAATGTAAATGCTTCAAACCCACTTCCTGATACGGGTGATTATTATGCTACAACTGATATAAATGTTTCGGGAAATACAGTGATCAATGTAAATGAGGGTGATTGGTCAACTTTGTAGATTTTTAATATAATTATAAAAAGACAGGCTTAAAATGTCTGTCTTTTTTATTTCATTTCCCTCTTTATGTCCCTTATCCTGAAATCCGCTATAATGTTTTTAATATAATCATGTACTTTATGAATTGCCTCTTTATGCGTCAAGCCGTCAAAATGAAGCTTTAAAAGGTTGTCAAGCTCTATATTCACATTGATCTTTTTATCTGTCAGTATCTCGTTTTTATTTTTGATAATATCGCTGAACAGCGACAAAATATCGTTGAGTAAAAACGCGGTCTCCTTTATTATATAGTATCTTTCAAATTCGATTTTTTTATTGTTCACAGGTATTGTCTGAAGTGCATATTTGTATGACTTCGTAACAGGCACCTCCCCCCTGTAATCATAGTTCAAAACAAGCTTATGATAAAATTCATTGAAATTGTTTTTAATGGAGCTCTCAGGCGTATGCTTCAGTACAACCGTTACTGCAGGCCAGTAATTATTTATCAGATCTCTTACCCCTCCCATAAGCCTTTCGATCTCTTCATCTGCATTATTGCAGATAGAAACTCTATCATATTTTGCTATTTTCTTTAAATTCTCTTCCATAACCTTATCAGCATATGACTCTTTTTTTCTCATTCTTCTTTTTGCCGCAAGTCTTTCATTCTTATCTTTCATCTTTTTTTCTTCATTCCAATAAATTTCTTCAACAGCTTCGATTTCGGCAAGCAGAAAAACCGAAACATCAATGTGGCTTTTTAAAATCCTTATATAACGGTCTTCAAATGCTTCCAGAATTGCGTTGGTCCTGTTAAAATCTAAAATTATTTTTCTGTATTTTTCTCTTATTTTATTAACTGTTATTTTTATTTCTTCATCATTCAATTTTTTACTCATAAATATTCCATGTATTACTTGATATCATATAATTTTCTATAAATAATTAGTAAATTGACATAAAATATTAAATATTTTAATCATAGCCAGTTATATCAAATAGTTCATTATGATTATTATCCGTTTTTCTTATTAAAATCAATATAAATATAATTAAATTTAAAAAGCCAGATTTACAAATTTATAATAAAATATTAAAGTGCCTTGACAAAAATAATTAAAAATTTATTAATAGATTACATTAATTTTTAAAGGTCAATTATGCTCAAAATAATTACTTACGGAGACAAATTATTAACTCAAAAGTCAGAATTAATTACAGATATAAACACTGATACCATTAAATTAATCGAAGAGATGTTCAATGCAATGTATTATAACAACGGTATAGGTTTGGCTGCAGTACAGGTGGGACAATTGCTGAATTTATTTGTCGTAGATGTACCGGATTTCGGAAAATATGTAATGATAAATCCCAAAATCTTAGATAAATCTTTTGAAAAAAACAGCTATGAAGAAGGCTGTCTTTCTGTCCCCGGCATAGGACACGATGTTGAAAGACCGGCAAATATAATTGTGGAATATACTGATGAAAAAGGAAAAAATAAAAAAATTGAAGCTTCGGGGCTGCTCTCAACCTGTATTCAGCATGAATATGATCATCTTGAAGGGATTTTATTTATTGACAGACTGGACCCTGAAGAAAGATTGAAAAAAATCAGTGAATACACAAAATTACACATTGTATGAAAATAATTTTTTTAACATCATCGGATATTTCCATAAAAACTTTTTATGAATTGAAAAAAAAACATGAGATTACTGCCGTAATTACTTCACCTGACAAGGCAAAAGGGAGGTCAAAAGAATTAATACCTGCTGACATCGCAGTAATATGTGAAAAAGAAAATATTTTATTATATAAAACCGACAGCATTGATAATAAAACAGTTGAGGAACTAAAACAAAAAAATAGTGATATATTTATTACTTTTGCTTTTGGGGTGATTTTAAAAAAAGAATTTTTTGAGGTTTCAAGATACGGCGGGATAAATATTCATCCATCATTGCTGCCTGATTTAAGGGGCCCCTCCCCTATACAGACTGCAATATTAAATGGTTATACAAAATCAGGTATAACCATTCAAAAAATGGCTTTAAAGGTTGACAGTGGTGATATTTTATTGCAAATACCCTTTGATATAGAAGATTATGATGATGCAGAAAGCATTGAAAAAAAGGTGTCAAAAATTTCAGCGGATTCAATCAATGATGTCCTAGAAAAAATTGAAAAAGGGAGTATAAAATCAATCCCTCAGAACAATGAGAAGGTTACTTACTGCAGGCTGATCAAAAAAGAATTCGGTGAAATCGACTGGAATGACACAAATATTAATATCAGAAATAAGATCAGAGCTTTTGTAAAATGGCCCATTGCATTTTCATATATAGACAAACAGCGAATAAACATATATAAAGCAAACATTGCTGAGATTGATAATATTGAAGAAAATGAAAAAAACGGCAAAATATTATTTGCCGACAAAAATAACGGTATAATAGTTAAAACCGGTTTGGGATTATTGAAACTGGAAGTTTTACAGAAACAAGGCAAAAACATCCTTCAATGGAAGGATTTTTTAAACGGTTTTAGAGATTTGAACAACAAATATTTTAATTCTGGAGCAAGTCAATGATCTATTTTAAAAATATTTTTAAAAAAATACTGTCAACAATCTTCATCAATCCTGAGGATACTGACATTTTAAAAGCCAAAAAAATCATCTGGTATTCAACGATCGGTTCAGTTTTTATAATGATCATTGTTGCATGGGCAATATTTATTTTATTGACCTTTACCAGAAACAATGTAAAAGTTCCGATGATCGAAGGTGACAATATTTATACAGCATTAAATAAATTATATGAAAAAAGATTAATAGCAAAAACCATCACACAATTTTCGGATGATATTGATTCAGGAACAGTTTTCAATCAACTCCCTAAACAGGGATATATAGTAAAAAAAGGCAGAATAGTATCATTTACTGTTTCTTTGGGTAAAAAAGACAATGCTCTTCCGGATTTCAGAGGATTTAACCTATTTGAACTTGAAGATTCATTATATAAAAAATTCAATAGTAAAATCCCTTTTGAAATTGAAAATCCTGTTTATGAGTATAATTCAGAAGTTGAAAAAGGAAGAATAATCAAGCAATCACCAAAAGACGGAATACCGATAAATAATGTAAAAAAGCTAAAAGTATGGGTATCCAACGGGCCGAAACAGGAAGGGGCATCAATTTTAAAAAATTATGTAGGCAAAAATATTGAAGAGGTTTCAAAAGATCTTGCAGAATTAGAACTTTTTTTTAATTGTGATTTTGACATTGTAACAAAACGCGATCAAGACATGATAATTACAAACCAGTCTATAGGTGAAGGTAAACTTATCTCTGAAATTCTGGAAGAAAAAAAAGTTGTTGTGTTCAAAGTCAATAAATATCTTGAAAAAGAGGACAAGGATGATTTTAAAGGAACATATCTTCTTGACCTTCCCAAAAAACCAATACCATATTTGCTTGAAGTTAAAATACAGCACGGCATATCCAAAGAAAAAGCAATAAAAAAATTAAATACAAAAGGCGGAGTTTCATTACCGATATTGTATTATGCCAAAAACGATTCTCGGCTGCTGGTTTATATAGACAATAAATTATTCACTACAATAAATTTACAAGATGAACTAAAACAAAACTAGATTTTGATTTTCCTTAAAAACAATTTCAAAAACTTTCTATGTCTTTTATTCAATTCCTTTTTCTCACTGTAAAGGCTAATAAGGATAATATCAGTCATGCAGTCTATTTTTTTTGAAAATTGAGGATTT
>JAFGQB010000280.1 GCA_016935915.1 Spirochaetota bacterium | reverse complement strand
TTAAAAAAATTATATTTGGAAAGATCAAAATCAATTATGTCACTTTTTACTTCATTGTAAAAAACTGTCCCGGGCATTGGAGTTAATATTGAATAGCCCGCATAAACAACCTTATGAGAAGCTGCATACTCTTCCAATGCATCAAAATCCCTTTCAGTGTAATAATTCGGCACAATATAATTGCCTCTGAGCATAATACCGTTCTGATGAAAAATATCTATAGCCTTTTCTATTAAATGCGCGCTTGATGATTTATTATACTTTTTAAGTTCCTGCTCCCTGAAAGATTCAAATCCGCATATAACAACTTTCAATCCGTTTTTTGCAAGTTTTTCAATTAATTCAGGATGATTTACCGCAGTATCGAATCTGATATCCATTATGAAAAATTTTTTAATTTTTTCCTCTTCTATCCTGTCAAAAAGCTTATTTATAAAATCTGCATTGACAATGGTGTTCGCGTCGGAAAAGCGTACAACATAATATTCATCAACTGATTTGAGTTCATTAATTATGCTTTCTACATCTCTCTGAAGATAATCCCCGTTGAACTGCTGCCAGATCGAACAAAATGTACACTTATAGGGACATCCTAAAGAAGTGTATATATAAGTTGCAGGATGAGGACTCTTCCCGACTTTATATGTATTTATCCATCTTTTTAAAAATGACCTGTCAGGTATGATATAATCTTTTCCGACAGGATCCCATTTGTAATCAACAGGCTTTGTAAGTTTCAGTTTACCGCTTTTATTAAAATAAACACCCTTTACTGATTCAATGTTCTTTTTTTCTTTTAATGCAATAACAAGATCACGAAACGGTTTGGGACATCCCAGCGGACAAACAAAATCTACATATTCATTGTTAAAATCTTCAAGACAGAGAGTTGTATGCAGTCCTCCTGCAACAGTGATAATATCCTTATTATATTTTTTTGCAGTTTTAAAAATATCAATGCCAAAATAATATTCACTAGCAATAAATGTTACAGCCACAATATCCGGATCATACTCATTTAAATATCCGCAGGTTATTGCCGCTAAATCTGGCGCATTCGCATTTAAATCATATTCACCTTTAAGATCAATAAAGAAAGCATCTGATATGTCTTTGACATATGTTGCTATTGTCAGAAGTCCAATAGGCGGACCTATAAGCTTTTTATGAACAAACTTTTTTGCTTTTTCAGGTGCATAGTCCAAAACTTTATTTGCATAAGACCTGGGGGGATTAATAAATAAAATTTTCATCAGCAAACTTACCTGTTTTTTAAGTAATATACCTTATTAATGGAAAAAGGTAAACAGTTTATGAATTTAATCCAATGTAAAATTAAATTATTTTAAATACATTAAAAAAGCAAAAAAATTTTTTAAAAAAAATCATAATATAATTTAAATAAATTATTTTTATTGATATTTATAAATTTTTCAAATATAATTTTTTATATCAGTTATTTTAAAAAAAAATATGAAAATATCTATAAAAACAATTTTATATATATCATTATCATTTATTCTATTAATGAGTTTGTTTATAAGTTTATATTCATTTTTCAGTTTTAATTCCCTGTCTGTTTATCTTCAAAATTTAGAAATAAAAGATGAAATAATCATAACAAAAATAAGACAGATAAACAGCATAAAGATATTTTTTTTGATATTTTCTTTTTTTATAATAATTACCGGATTTTTCATATCATTAATTGTTACAAAAACTTTAAAGACAAGATTAATATTACCTGTGACTTTTTTAAAAAACTTCTGGGATAAAAGCAGGAATCTGACAGATGAACTTCCTGTAATTTCAAATGATACAATAGGAAGCTTAAATTCTGCCCTTAATGACTTTTTTAAAACATTCAGACTTATTATCATGCAGATAAAATTAATACTTAATAAAAATAAAGAGACAAGCAATTCATTTATCGAAGTAAGCAATTCAGCATCCGATGAAAGTGACCATATAAATGATTCCATGACAGAGAGCAATGATTATATTACAAAGCTTAATGATCAGATTTTGGAATCTGTTGAAAATATAAGAAGGATACATTCAATTACAGCCAATATTACACAATCAATGGAAGATCAGTCAGCATCAATTATCGAATCATCAACATCAATAACTCATATGCTTGCAGGAGTAAATGAAATTTCAACCGTAATTGATGCAAAAAAGAAACTCTCCGAGGAATTAATGAACACTGCTTCCACAGGCTTAAAAAAAATGGAAAGTTCGATGCATTCAATGCAGAAAATATCAGAATCTGCCGAAAGCATGCTGGAAATGATAGATGTAATCAACAATATCTCATCCCAAACCGACCTATTATCAATGAATGCCGCTATTGAAGCAGCACATGCAGGTGAAGCAGGCAGGGGATTTACCGTTGTCGCAGAAGAGATAAGAAATCTTTCTGAACAGGTCAACACCAGCGCTATATCAATCGGACAGGATTTAAAATCAACTGCCCAAGAGATACATAATTCATTTAATCTCAACAAAGAATCTTTAAAAGCATTCAGCAATCTTGTTGACGGTATTAAAAATCTGTTAGAATCATTAAATGAAATATTAAGTGAGATACAGAATGTTTCTAAAAACAGTTCAGAAATTCAAATCGCAATAGAATTAATAATTACAGTTACAGATACCATTAAAGAAGAAACCAATAAAATAAATGAAGATATTAGTCTGGTTAAAAACAACATTGAACAAGTTTTGCAATTATCCAATAATACTCATCAAAGTTTTGATAATACTTCCAGTGTGGTTACCCGTATACATGATTCAATAAACAATATGATACTGATAGGCAAAGAAAATGAAGAATATGTCGCTGCTTTAGAAAAAGAACTTGATGAATTTATTACAGAAAAAAGAAGATATGAAAGATTTCCTTTTAGAAAAGAAATTTCAGTATTTCCTTCAAATGAATCCGGTTTATCTTATCAAAACAATGCAAAATGTATCGATATATC
>JAFGQB010000048.1 GCA_016935915.1 Spirochaetota bacterium | reverse complement strand
TATTAGAAATTTAAAAAGCAGAATATTTTAATAAAGATTCTGCTTTTTTTATTAATGACTTTATGAAATAATGAATATTTAATAGTTTTTAAGGCTCTGTCCTTTTTTTTTATTAAAAAATTAAGCTCTGTCCCCAAATTTTTATAAAAAAACATTAAAAATTAATTAAAAACAATTTTAAAAAAGGTATTATGTTTTTTAATAATTGAATTATTTTTGCATATTAATTGTTATTTTTAGGAATTTTAGATTAAAAAAGGAGTTATTTAATGCAGGATTCTGTACAGACAATAAGTTTAATTGAGTTTTTTAAACTGGGCGGATGGGCAATGTGGCCTCTTCTTTTGTTTTCGGTTTTAACATTAAGTTTGATAATTGAAAGATTTTTATCAATTTTTATTATGAACAACTTGACGGTTAGAATTGTTCAGGAAAATGTTTTAGATTTTTTGAATAAAAAAGACATTAAAGGAGCAGTTGAGTATTGCACCGGTTTTAAAAAAAAGTTTTTAAGTGCCCATATTTTATTATCAGGTTTGAAAATGTCAAAACTCGGTGAACACAGAATGGAAAAAGCAATAGAATCTGAAGCTGAGGATAATTTAAGCAGGTTAGAACGAGGTTTCAACCTATTAGTTGCACTGGGTTCATTGGCTCCGATTACAGGATTTTTGGGCACTGTTTCTGGAATGATAAATGCTTTTTCATCTATAGCAAATGCAACGGATGTTAATGCACAACTTGTTGCAAAAGGAATATATGAAGCTTTAATTACAACTGCTTACGGTCTTGTTATCGCAGTATTTGCAATCTCTTCTTATTATTTATATTCTTATTTTGTTGAAAAATTCGCTGCTGATATTGAACAGGCAGCAAGTAATGTAATAAACTCTGTTTTAGTAATTAATAATAGGGAAAATGTGCAATGATATTTAAAAAACGAAAAACGAATTTTATAAATATTGCAGAATCCGGTGCTTTGAGCGATCTGGCATTTTTATTGATAATTTTTTTTATAATTACTGCGGTTTTCAGTATAAACAGAGGCTTTATTTTAGGACTGCCGCAGAAGGATTCAACTAAGATAGTTAATGTTGAAGATATAATTAGAATTACTTTAAACGAAGATAATAAAATTATTTATATGCAGAATCAGATAAATCTAACTCAATTAGAAGATATTGTTAAGGAAAGACTGAATTTTAGGCCAAATATGACTTTTTTGCTGAAAATTCATCCGGAATCAACATATCAATATGTCGTTGATATTGTAGACAAGGTAAGAAATTTAGATGTTGAAAATTTTTCCTTTAGTCTGCTGGAGAATGAAAAATGAAAATAAAGCATAAAAAAAGAATTAATACTTATGTACCTGTCAGTTCAATGTCCGACATAGCATTTTTACTGTTGATTTTCATTATGCTTTTATCATTAATTAATAACAGGAAAGAGATAAAAATAGATTATCCCGAAGCCAAAAAACCGGAAGTAACTCAAAAGGATAAGAATTTTGAAATTTATATAGATAAGGAAGGTTTTATTTATTATTCTGGCAAAATTATAGATTTTGAAGATATTGAGAATATATTAGTAGAAACAATAAATAAAAATCCAGATACCAGGGTTCACGTGATTGCTGACAGAGACTGTAAATATAAAAATGTTGACTCTGTATTAAATATATTAAAACTTTTTCAGCATAGGCTTGTCTCTCTTGTTGCCAAGGAGATTAAATAGTAATGTCTTTTTTCAATAATATATTAATTTATTTTAAAAATAACAGGCGGGCATTTTATATTTTTTCTGTAACATTTATGATTCATCTTCTTTTGCTTTTTTTTGTGCAGATACCGAAACGCGAAAAGAAATTAAGAAAAGATAATATGATTTTTAAAATTGTTGATATAACAGAATATAAAAAGCCGGAAGAAAAAAATGTCGTTGAAATCGCAAAGCAGGATAAAGCAGTTGAGGAGGTCATTGAAACAAAAAAGGAGATCAAAGAACTTGATATTGATTATTTGCCTCAGCATAAGTTGTCTGTATTGCCTGTTGTTCCCATTGAAAAGGTGCGATCAAAAGCAGTATATCCGATGCTGGCAAAAAAACAGGGTATTGAGGCTATAGTTTATCTGGAGTTGTATATTGATCAAAAAGGTAATATCCGGAATGTTAAGATAATAAAAGATCCGGGTTTTGGATTTGGAGAAGCTGCGGTAAATGCATTTAAGGATATAAAGTGTTCACCTGGTCTTGCAAATGGAATTGCTGTGCCTACTTTTATTAGATTTCCTGTTCAATTTAAGTTGAAATAATATAAAAGATTTGTCCCTTAAAGAATAGGTGATCGATTTTATTCTGATGCTTAATAAATTTTTTAAAAATCAAAATCTATAATATCAATTTATCCATTTTAAAAATTTCATTTATATCCATGATATAGATTTTTTCTTCATCCTCGGGATTATTGATCTTTATATATATTTTTGAACTTTCAACACTAAAAAGATAAATAATCCAGACAGCTACGGTTTTGTTGGAATTTTTTTTACTTCCTGTTCTATAAATGCTGTTGTCAGGACCGTCATTATTATCATTACTTATGCTGATAAAATCATCAAATGTAAAAGGTTTTTTTGCAGAATTTAATAGTTTCTCAATTCTTTTAAATCTTGTCAAACTTGATTCACTGATTTTTTTGTTGAACTTCAGCATATCCGGTTCCACATAATGATTGGTATGGTATAAAATATTATTTTGCATAACCTTGATGCTGTATTTCCCTCTTAATCCTATTTCTATTGATGCAATTTTTGTTTTATCGGCAATCATAAGATTCCTGGGACCTAAAAATAGATACTGCTTTTGCAGAGCAGCATCAACTGAATCGCATTCTTTCAGCAATGTTGATAAAAGACTTTTTGACTTTCTTGCATTTTTTCTGACATTTGAAGGTATGCTCCCGGCAGTTGCAGTTATTGCGACAAGACCTTTCTCGTTAACACCTGCTTTTAGCCCTGGTTGGTTATTACCTACAGCAAAAAGTCCGAAATATTTATATCCAGACTTGGGATTAACAAGTTTTAAAATTTGTTTGTGATCCTGTTTCCAGTCTCTGTTTTTTGCTATTAATGTACCGCCGTTTAATACAATGTTCTCACCGTTTGCCGACCATAAAGTGCAGGGAGCTGATTTTATTGTTAAAATAATAAAATATATTATAAACAAAAATTTTTTATTCATATTTTATATTGTATAATATTAATAAAAACAGGTAAAATCATATCAATGATTATTTTTACCTTGATTTAAAAAGTTCATACAAAAAAATTCCGGCGCTTACCGACAAATTCAGAGAGTCAATTTTGTTATTTGTTGGGATAGTGATTATAAAATCAGAATTCTTTTTTACCAATGGTCGTATGCCTTTATTTTCTTCTCCCATAATAATTACAGTTTTTTCCCTGAAATTTATTTTATTTATATTTTCACCGTTAAGATCAGATGCATATATCCAGAAACCTCTTGCTTTTAGTGCATTAATAATTCTTGTTATATTTGTCACATATGTGATATTCAAATATGAACTTGCTCCGCTTGATCTTTTTACTACCGTTTCATTTATCGGACAACTGTTGTCTTTCGGCAATACAACAAAATCAACATTGAACAATAAAGCACTTCTTAGTACAGCGCCGAGGTTTCCGGGGTCTTTAATTCCGTCAAGGATTATTATATTTGATATTCTGCTGTCTGAATCCAAAAGATTTAAGAATTTTGCTTCATCAATGAGATTTGAATATTCTTCATTAATTTTTAATACTATACCCTGATTATTTAAAACATCGAATTGCCTGTTAAATTTTTTATCATCAAGATATGATATTTCTAATTTTTTGTCTTTGGCTTTTTTTATTAATTCATTTATTTTAATATTTTTAATGTTTTTTTTTATATATAGTGTTCCGGATTTGACAGTTTTTAAATATTCCTTTACAGGATTTATACCATATATATATTTAGGTTCATTCATATTTATTAATCATTAAATTAAAAATTCTTTATTTCATCAACATTACCGTCAAAGTCCTTATCAAACTCTGTTTTAACTACTCTTCTTCTGTCATCAGTATAATGCCATTCATCAACCTTTCCGTCATGGTTATTATCTTTTTTTATTATGCATTCTTTGATTGAGCCGTCTTCTTTGTATTCAAATATAACCCACTGATCAATCTTTCCGTTAAAATTTGTATCAAGCTCTTCACGTATCAAACGATTGTTTTCATAATAATAATAATCATCAAATTTGCCGTCTTTATTTACATCCGCAATTTCTTTTAATTTGTAGCCGTTTTGATCATAATGCTCTTCAAAATCAAATTTTCCGTCATTATTATTGTCTGATTTTTTTAAATAAACAATATTGTTTTTTTTCAAAATAACAAGATCAATACTGCCGTTGGCATCTGAATCTGCGGACATTTCCGAATAAAAGTCATTGCCCTGTATTTTATATTTTAACCATACATTCGGCAGACCTTTAAAAGGTTTATTATTTGCCTGATATTCAAATTTTTCTTCATTTATCAGAAATATTTTATTGGTTTCATCAATATAAAAGCATTCTTCATCGGCTTTTTCATTTTTATTAAAATCAAATTTTTTCCATTCTTTATAAAGAACTATTGTAATCCATCTGTCCGGTTTTCCGTCATTATTTGTATCAAAGTTCAGATCAAGAGGAAGAATTTTATCAATAAATAACAGAACGATGATTATAGTGAATATTTTTATTTTCATGTTATGTTTACTCCTTGGGGTATAATAAATAAATAATATAAACAACTCTACTTTATTATAATTTAATTTACAAATTCAGAAGCATACCTTTATTTAATTGTCGGTCAATATTATTTTTTTTAAATTAAAATGAAATATTTAACAAAAAAATTATTGATATTTTTAATAATATGCTATTATATAAACATGAAAAATAGTTCACAATTCGATTTATTATCTAAACACCTTGATGAAGAGGAAAGAAAGCAGCTTTTACATAAAATAAAAAAGGAAAAAAATAATAATTTAATTGTAGAAGAGGATTATTCTGATAATTTATCCCAGAGCAAAACAGCGTCGGTTTATGAAAAACAAATTAGAATTGCACAGAATGTCTATGACAATGAGAGTCTTTTAGTAAAAATAATAATTTGGATTGTTTCAATCTTTACAGGCAAAAAAAAAGAAGATGTGGTTTTAAATAAATTATTCAAAGAATTAAAAAAAGATATTATCATAATCAATGATGGAATAATAAATTTTGAAAGTGATATATTGACAAATTTTTTTATCAATGAGATAAATAATCTTTATGATGCATGTAATCTGGTTCTTCCTGTAATTGATAAATTCTTCAATGACACAATATTTTACAACAGTTTTTTATCTTTTATATTTGAAAAAAATTTCGATGATAATTTAAGAAACCTTATAAATGAATTAAATCCTGAAAACTATAATATTGATTCTTCAAAGATAGATAAAGAATTATATTTGGATGAAAAAAAGAAACGTATTAATAATTTTTTTAAGCATCTTTCCCTTTTCCCTATAAGCGGATTAAATCAGAAATTTGTTAATTTTGAAACTTTTATAAGGTTTGTTACATTTGATTTCAGGACTTTAATTTATTATTTTATGCAGGATAACAATATCGATGCTTCTCAGATAAAATATGGAGTTAAGTTTTCAGTTGTGGAAACCTTACTGGAAAAATTATTCATAATTTTAAACAGTATTAATTTCAATTATAATGATATTGATTTTATAGAGGAGATGATCGAATACAGTCATTTAAAATCTGAAGAGAAAATCGGGAATGCAGAACTTTATTTCAGTGAAATTGATATTAATAATATTAAATTAATATTTGACGCCATTGATAATTTTTATGAAAAGGTGCCTTTGCTCAAAATTTTTCAATATTTTAAGAAGAATTTATTATATAAACCTCAAACACTGAATTTAAAATTAAATTTTTTATCGACCTATAAACATCATAAAAGGAATAAAATTGATTCTGATTGGGAAAAATATTATGAAAAATTATTGGACAAAAACCAAACAAGATTAATAAAAGAGCTTTTTGGCGAATATAACTTTCATACATTGGAGCATTTTAGCTTAAAATTAATGGAAACAATTAATAGAAATTCTCATGTAAAATTAAAATCTGTTAAAAAATTGAATATTTTAACACAGTTTATTGAGAAAATTTACAAAACTGAAATTGAAAAGATAATAAATAAAATTCTGATAGACGGTAGTTTTTTTAAAGAAAACTATAGGAATAATCTGTCAAGTTCTTATTATATATTATATAACTGCAAGGAAAGAATTAAAGAATTTGACAAGGATTTTGATCTGGATAATGATGTCGGCAGGAAATTAATGACTTATTTAAGAATTACTACTCCGGATGTAGATTATACAAAGACCCTTCAAAATACAATTATTGGAATTAATGAATCAAGCGATGAATTAATTAAAGAGATCATTCAGGCACTTAATTACATAAATGATTTTTTAGCGAATCTTCTTGAACCTGCAAAAAAAGAGAATGTCATTCTTCTGGATTTTGAAAATATAAAAATTCCTGGTTTTTTTAATTCACATCAAGCTGTTACAAAGATAAAAAAATATTTTGACCTGTTTTTTAAAATTTTTAAGGGAATTGAGGATTTTTAAATTAATATTTTTTTTTGCCATTAAGATAAATGCACAAGCTGTCTTCAATAGATAATTTATGCTTATCTTTTGAGATAATACTTATCTCCGAAAATCTGCAATTTTTTAAGAATCTTCCCCAGATCGCCCTGCCTCTCATTGGTTCTATACCTTGTGTCATGGCTGATTCTAATTGATCAAATGTAGAATTGTCGTCAAGTTCAATTTCTACATTTATAAGTCTTAAGTTTTCAATCGGTCTTTCAGGAATTCCATAAATAAATGCAGATATGCCTTTTACATCTCTGGCAGTTATGTTCGAAATAGATATGTTTTTTATTTGTGGTGTAATTTCTTCAATAGGCATATTTTTAGTACTGAACAGGTGATTTTCATTAGATTTTGCTCCGCATCTGTAAAACATATTTATAACAATAGGGCAAATTACTTTATTCATTATTATATCACTTATATTAATGTCCTCTAAGATTCCAGCACGTCCTCTTCTGGTTTTAACTCTAAAACCTCTTTCTGTTCCTATAAATACACAGTTGGATATGGTTATGTTTTTAATGCCCCCTGCTGTTTCACTTCCTATTACTATACCTCCGTGCCCATTTAACATAATGCAGTTTGATATGACTACATTTTCAGTAGGTTTGCCTACCCTTATTCCGTCATCGCCTACTCCTGATTTTAAACAAAGGCAGTCGTCTCCTACATCAAAAAGACAATTGGATATTTTAACGTTTTTGCAGGAATCAATATCCAGTCCATCGGTATTAGGTGCATCAGGAGGATTCTTAAAAGTGACGTTATTAATTGTTAAATTATCGCAGTAAACAGGATGAGTGTTCCAAAACGGCGAATTTTGCAGTGTAACACCTTCTATTAATATATTTTTACAATTCAAAAATTGTATCAATGGAGGTCTTAAAAATTGAGTCTCCCTGCCTCCGCCCCCTGATGGCTGGTTGATAAAATCAGGATTAAGTTCTGCCAGCTTTATTTCCAGTTCTGATTCGGGTTTTAATCTGTTTTCTTTCCTTTTTTTTCTTATTTCATCCCACCAGATGTTTCCCTGACCGTCAAGTATTCCTCTCCCGGTTATTGTAATATTTTCCTGATCATAAGCATAAACTAATGGTGAAAATCCATAGCATTCAATGCCTTCCCATCTTGTTTTTGCCGGAGGATAATCATTAAAGTCACTGCTGAATTTAATAAGGGCTCCTGAATCAATATATAGTGTAATATTTGAACATAGATGAATTGCACCAGTAAGATAGGTACCAGGCGGGAAATAAATAGTTCCCCCGCCGTTTTTATTACAATGATCAATGGATTTTTTAATTGCTTCTGTATCCTTATCATGACCATTAGCTTTTGCGCCAAAATCCATGATATTGCTGAAAGAATGCCTGCTTATTAAACTCATGATATCATCCTCTGATAATAATTAAAAAATGAATATTTATAAATTATATATAATATATAATATTTAAAAAAGACATATTTTTGTCCATCTATATAAAAAGCACAATAAAGCTAATTTGTTAAAATTCTAAGACAAATACTGACAATTTTACCAATTGCCGGTATAATAAAATTATTTTAATTTTTCGTATTCAAGACAAGCTAAAATAAAGGAGCCGGTTGATTTTCTGTCATTATCGATTACAGGCTCATTTATATAATATTCAAAACTTCCATCTCTGCGGCTGTTTCCTCCTAATCCAGAAACCTGACAGCAATTAGTTATTGTTATCATACCGTTATCTTCGATTTTAATCAATTCATTTATGATACCGTTAAAAGTTTTATCAGCATATTTTTTATAACTTTTATCAATATATCCTTTATTAATAGCTTTTGATATACAATATAAAAACATACATGATGCGGACGCTTCTAAATAATTTCCTTTCATGTCTCCATGATCAGTTACCTGATACCATAAACCTGTTTTTTTATCCATATATTTCAACACTGCATCGATCATATCTTTAAAGATAT
>JAFGQB010000047.1 GCA_016935915.1 Spirochaetota bacterium | reverse complement strand
TACAATATGACTGTAAATATTCTGTTGTTTTAATAAAATTACTTAATTGAATATTATATTATCATTTAATTTTTATTTAATAACTTAAGTCGTTTAATAAATACAGAGTATCTTTTTTTGATACACTTGACTCTAATGGGTAAAATTTTGTAGTATATAAATATGGAAAAAAATTTTGATGAAGCATATAGGATATTTTCAAGAGTTATTATGATCTATCCTATAAAAAAGTTAAAAGAAATGATCAATATGGATGCAGGCTATGAGATTGAAAATATATCATATTTAAATCCAAAAGAAATAGAAAAAGATGCTTATAAAGTTATTATTAAAAACAATGTTTTAACATTAAAAAATTATCATGAAAATATTAGATTTGTTATAAGTATAAAAGATCTTTTAATCATAAAAAATATACTTAAAAAAAAAGGATATACGGATCATATTCGTTTTCTAATTGAAATTTTAAAAAAAAGCGCCATAGGGATGTCTGTGATATCAGGCAAGAAAATTAATTCGATATTTTCTGCAGGTGATATAGATAATGCCTACAATCTTGGACATGAAGAAAAATTCCTTTTCTTTAAATACAGAATTAATATTGATACGTTTCCTCCATTTTTTATTTCCCTTATAATCCATGAAGCGGTAATTGAATATTTAAAAGAAGAATTTATAAATGAGGTCAGGATTGATCTGCCTTATTTGAATTTTACTAGATTTTTTTCTCAAGGTTTTATAAATTATTTTGATAGTGTTATTAAGGGCTGTTATTACTTTTATCCTGAGGATATTAAAATTACTGAATATATCAGTTTCCGTCAGTATGGTTTGAACAAATATGCTAGTTTATATTAAGTAATAACGGTATTGAGTTTTTAATTTATCTGTTATTCAATAATATGCTTGAAAAAAAGTTCAAAAAATATATCACTGAGGAATTTGATCCTGAGATTATTTCTAAATCTTTTATTAAATATTTTAATCAAAATATTATGGAAGATATAAATTGTTCTGTGTTAAAAAAAGAAGTTTTGGATGAACAGAATGTGAAAATGGAGAGTGTTTTAATTAATTATAAATTCTTTTTCCCAAATGATGTTGAGAGATTCAATATAGTTGTTGTTTTTCCCTTAACCTTTATTAATAATATGGTTAAGCTTGTTTTTGAAACGGATAAAAAAATTACCATAAATAATTTAAATGAATATTTGATTAAAATCAATGAATATTTTGAGAAAAGAAATAATATAATTTTAAAAAATTTTAATTATAAAGAAAAACGAGAATTAAAACTTGATACTTTGAAGGAAGAAACAGTCAAAACTTTTGTTAAAAACAAAATTACATCTAAAAAAATAAAAACCATTGAAGAGATAGTTCAGGTTGATGATAAGATCATTCAGCTTGCTGTTAGTAAAATGAAACAGAGAGAACTGGAGATTGTAATTAAATTATCTTCAAATAATATTAAAAATAAAATATTAAACAATCTATCGAAGAACGCAAGGGAATATTATCTGGAAGAGTTGAAATTGAACAAAAGATTTCATAAGTTTGAAATAAAGGCTTATATTATAAAATTCATCAATGTAATTAATAGTATTAATCTACAGTAAAACCTTCATTTTTTAAAATTGCGATTATGCTTCTGTCGCCTTATTGTCCTCAAGTATTCTCAATTTTAAAAGATTATCAATTTTTTCTTTATTATCAGGTTAATCAATATCTATCTCAAAGACTATATTTTGGCTTTCCTGATAAAATTTTTCTATTTTTTCAAGAAGGGGATAAAAATCAGGTTGACCAAAATGAAAACTGACTAAAATAAGTATTTTATTTTTATTCCCTTTTATTACATGAAAAACAACAATGTCATTGTCTTCGAATTTATTATTGAATTCAGTTTCTTCCATAATATATTTGCACAAAGTTAATATTTTTTGCATGATTTTCTTTTATGTCAAACCATTTTGGCTCCCATCTTTTATTCTTGTCTAAGAAAAATAAATTGTCTTTGATACTGTAAAACCAAAAGTTTAACCATGGGTAATGATTTTAATGTTTCGAATGATACTCTTATAAAGCGATTTTTGTTATTAATTTCTTGTAAATAATATTAATTCCCCCTTTTTTTCAATAACAAGGTACAAGGGAAGGTACAAATAAACCAAAATATTACTTGCAAATTTCTAAATAATATATTAAAAAACCAAAAAAATCATTTTAATTTATATAAAAGGAGAAAACGGTGGACTTAATGTTTTTAACATTAGTAGGCTCAATTTGTGCTCTACTATTTGCTTTCTATTTGGCTATTAAAGTTTTAAAAACCAATCCAGGCACTGAGAGAATGAAAGAAATTTCAAGCTATATTCAGCAGGGTGCTATGGCTTATCTGGGACAACAGTATAAGGTTGTAGGTATATTTTTTGTTGTTTTATTTATGCTTCTCGGCTTTATTGCATGGATTCTGCCTAATTTTACAGGTGAACACTGGCTTAGTCCTTATGTTCCTATAGCATTTATAACAGGAGGTTTCTTCTCAGGTTTATCTGGTTTTATTGGAATGAGCATTGCAACAAGAGCAAATTCAAGAACCGCTCAAGGTGCTAGTGAATCACTGAATAGAGGTTTGAGGGTTGCATTTAATGCAGGTACAGTTATGGGTATGACTGTTGTAGGACTTGGTTTGCTTGATCTTGCAATCTGGTATTTATTGCTTAAAAAAGTATTTTTACCACTTGGCTGGGGTATTACTTCAATCGAGGAGATACCGCCTATTATGATCACATTCGGTATGGGTGCAAGTTCAATGGCACTTTTTGCACGTCTTGGAGGTGGTATTTACACTAAAGCGGCAGATGTAGGTGCAGACCTTGTAGGTAAGGTTGAAGCAGGTATTCCTGAAGACGATCCGAGAAATCCTGCAACAATTGCAGATAATGTAGGTGACAATGTAGGTGATGTTGCGGGTATGGGAGCTGATTTATATGAAAGTTATGTAGGTTCAATAGTTGCAACAATGGCATTAGGTTCGGTTGCAGGTCTTGCTCTTTATAAAACAAATGTATTGATGATTGAAAAATTTATTATTCTGCCTGCGGTAATAGCATTTTTAGGAGTTGTTTTTTCAATAATAGGAACATTTCTTGTCAGAACTAAGGAAGGTGCAACTCAGAAAAACTTATTGAACGCATTGCATATTGGCGTATGGTTTAGTACCATAGGCATAGCAGTTGCTTCTGGTTTTTTAATAAAATATATGCTTCCTTCACATTTTGGACTTTTCGGTTCAATGCTTGTAGGCTTGATTGCCGGCAACATAATCGGATATTTTACGGAATATTATACTTCGGATCATTTCAGCCCGACCAAAAAATTAGCAAACACAGCTCTAACCGGCCCGGCAACTGTTATAATCGGCGGGATTGCATTAGGTATGGAGTCAACTTTAATTCCGGTTTTCACAATAGTTTTTGGTACAATCGGTGCTTACTTTTTTGCAGGCCCCGGTTTGGGACTCTATGGTATAGGTCTTGCCGCAGTAGGAATGCTTAGTACTCTTGGCATAACTTTGGCAACTGATGCGTATGGTCCTGTTGCTGATAATGCAGGTGGTATTGCTGAGATGTCACATCTCGGAAGCGATGTAAGAAAGAAAACTGATGCACTTGATTCACTGGGCAATACAACTGCCGCAACCGGAAAGGGTTTTGCTATAGGCAGTGCAGCATTGACAGCACTTGCTTTGCTTGCAGAATATGGCAATAAGATACTAGAATCATTAAAAATTGACCCGTTCCATTTAAAGGATATTCCTGACAATCTGGTTGTTATCAGCGATGTTGCATCAAAATATGGTTATCAGGATTTTATTTCAGGAGTACAGAGTGTTACAGGCGAGGTTTTAGCAAAATTAAGTGTCAATGTTTTAAATCCAATGGTATTGATCGGACTATTCATTGGCGGAGTTTTACCTTTTGTTTTTTCTTCTCTTTCAATGGGCGCTGTGGGAAGAGCAGCGCAGTCAATGGTTGATGAGGTAAGAAGACAGTTTAAAGAAAAAAAAGGCATATTAGAAGGTAAAGATACACCTGATTATCAGAGATGCGTTAAGATTAGTACTGTTGGTGCTCAAAGAGAAATGATCCTGCCTTCATTATTAGCTATTGTAGCTCCGATATTGACAGGTATATTATTCGGACCTGCTACGGTTGTTGCATTGCTGGCAGGAGGAACGGTAAGCGGTTTTATTCTTGCTGTTATGATGGCAAACTCAGGCGGAGCGTGGGACAATGCAAAAAAATATATTGAAGGTGGAGCTCTCGGAGGCAAAAAAAGTGATCCACATAAAGCTGCAGTTGTTGGTGATACAGTGGGTGATCCTTTTAAGGATACCTCAGGACCGAGTATCAATATTTTGATCAAGTTAATGAGCATGGTTAGTATTGTATTTGTAGGAACATGCATAGGTCTTAATCAACTTGTTATCAAACTGTTTAATGTTATAGTTGGATTATTTTAATATATTCAAAAATAAGGGGCTTAAAGCCCCTTGTTTTTTTACTATTGTTATTTTATATGAAGTATGATTTTTTGTATGAAAAAATACCTTCTTTAAAAAATGCAATCAATTTTAAAAAATTGAGTTTTATGCAGAAGCTTTGTCTTGAAAATATATATATTCATTATTTTTTAAATAAAGAAATGGATAAAAGCAAGATCAGAAAAAGTTTATTGGAAAAAAGAGAAAGCTTAGATCTAAAAAAGATAAAAAAAAAATCATACAAATTAAATAAAAAAGTTTTAAAGCTGAAAGAATATCAAAAAGCAAAAGTTGTTTTCTGTTATATTTCATTTGGTTCAGAAATCGATACTTATCTAATTATGGATGATGCTTTTAATTATAAAAAACTTGCAGTGCCCGTTATTAAGAATGGGATAATGATACCTTCCTTATTTACTGATTATAATGTTTTAAAAAAGAATAAATATGGCATATATGAACCGCAGAAAATCATACCTGTTAAAAAGAATGATATTGATATTACTATTGTGCCTGCAATTGCATATAATCCTCTTGGATTCAGATTAGGATACGGAGCCGGTTTTTATGACATGTTTCTAAAGGATTATAAAGGTTTCAGTATAGGAATGATTATGAAAGAGTTTTTAAGTAATGACATTATTCCACAATATTACGATATTGCGGTAAATAAAGTTATTATTTTATAGTAAAGAAAGAAACCTGTTCCTTAAATTTATCCCAGACCCTTTTTTTATTATTCAGATCAAGCACTTTATTTCCATCGACATAAAAATAATATAAATAATCCCCTTTTGAAAAATATTTGGTTATTTCCCAGTATCCATATTTATTTTTTTTCATTTGATTGGAATAAGGACTCCAGTTATCAATCGAGCATACAAGATTAACTTCTTCTGCTTCAGGATTATAATATTGAAAATAAACTTTTTTAGGATAAGTATCTGTTTTTTCTATATCAGGAAGTTGTTGATAATATTTAACTTCTTCAGGGATATTAATACTGGATAATTTTGTTCCAATATAGTCTTCAATTATATTTTTATTATAAGGATCCGTTTCCCAGTATCCGTCAACATTAATTCTATAATTGATATTAACTGTTGATTTTTTTACAGGGATAAAGCTGTAAAATATTTCATATTGACTTTTTTTAAAATAATAATCATTTTCCCAATTATCAATGCTTGTTCTTAAATAAATAGTATTTCCGTAATTTTTCGGTAATGTTATTAAAATTCCGTCATTAACAAACCTTGGTTTAGATGCTTTTTTTAACAGATCAAAATCTACATATTTTTCATATGTATATAATTTGTTAAAAATTAATATATAAATTATAATAATAAAAAGTTTATAGTATTTCATAATAAATTATATTATATTTTTTTTTATAATAAAGTATTTATGTTCTTGATATCTTTTACTTTAAAAATTCGGTAAAATACCGAAATACTTAATATCAAGTATTATATAATATATTAAATATTAAGAAATAGATATTTTGTATATAATATGTTAAAATTAATATATAGAATGAATAATGATGATTATTATTCATTTTTGTTGTTATTAAATAATTTTTTTTAAAAACAGGGATTATATGCCTAAATTAGAAGATTTACCTGAAATTAAAAAGAAAATTCAAAAAACTGGAAATGAAATTGATATTTTAAAAAAAAACAACATGCCTTATAATGATACTCCAATTCCTAACAAAGATGAAAACATTTTAAATATTGGGAATAATATAAAAAAAGATGATAATCTGGATGATTTATTAAGCGATATAAGAGAAGATTTTCAAAAGGGGAATGAATTAAAAGATGAAGAAACAATACAGGAATTGGACGAACTGACAGATGAAAAAGATGAAGTTAAAACAGAAAGTAAGAAAGATAATTTAGAAGATTTATTGGAAGAAATATCAATTGATAATACAAAAAAGACAGAAGAAGAAACCTTAGATACATTAGAAAATAAAGACATGGAAAATTTATTATCAGATATTGAAACATCAAATTTGGTAAATGAGGAAGAAAAAAGTGATATTCCTGATAATTTAGATGATCTTTTACAAGATATTCAAGATGAAAAGGGAAGCCAATTAGTTGGTGATATGGACAAGTTAAATGAGACTGAAGAAAAGAAAGAAATTAAAAAAGAAGAACAAAAGGATGAAGGACTAGAAAGTTTGCTGACTGAGCTGGGAGGATTAGGCGATGACAATGAAGGATTAGCTGATGCTGATGTAAATTTGGATAATTTAATTAAAACTGAAAAAGAACCAGAAGAGATAATTAAGGATGAATATATTACAGAAACTGATGATTTGTCTGATCTAATGATAAACATTGATGATAAAAAAGGTAAAGAGACAAAAAAAGATTCGGAAAATCTTGATAATTTATTGAAGGATCTGGGAGGTGTTTCGGATGAAGATGTAAATAATGATCAGGGAATTGATGAATTAAATGCTCTTTTAGGAGAATCTGTAACACAAAAGGAAGATCTTGTACAGGAGGAAAAAGTAATAAAGGAAGAGGATTTTGTTGTTGATGAGAATCTGGCTGATCTGGCAGGTGAATTAAAAGAGAAACCTGTTAACTCAGATGAAGAAATTGGTTATATATTGGAAAAAACCAAGCAGGGATTAGGTACACAAGATGCAGAAGAAGATTATTTAATGAAAGAAGATTTTCAGGATGAAAATTTTGATCATATATTGGATACACCTTTAGAGAGTGCAGTTTTAACAAATGATAAATTATTGGCAGATGAAGATTTTATTAACAAAGGAAAAACTGAAGAAGCTGATGCGTTAAAGGGACTTGAAGATCTTTCCTTGCTTGAGGAAGAACCCGCTGAGATAAAAGATAAAATCATAGAAAAAGAAAAAACAGATGTATCTGCCCTTGATTTTGAAAGTCTTGACTCATTGGGAGAATTAAATTTTGAAGCTATTCCAACTGAAGCATTTGATGATCAGCAAAAATATAAGATGCCTCCTCCGGAATTTCAGGATTCTTCATATGGCAAGCTTCCTGAGGAATTATCCAAGGAAGATATTAAACATGATCAGGATATAGAATTAAAATTTAATGAAGATGAAAGAAAGCAGATTGTTATTAGTCTTACAAATTTGCCGAAACAGGCTGAACTTAAAATATCAAAGGCAATAATCAGTAATAAATATTCAAATATTCAGATCAAGCCGTTGATTGAGGCATTGATTGACGGAGAGTCTGCTGCGGCTATTATTAAGTATTATGAAAAGATAACAGGTGATAAATCATTAAGTACAGCGGAAGCTTTAAAGAAATTTAGAGGCGAAAAATTTGAAGAAATGCAAAGGTCTTTCGGCTATTTGATTCAGAAAAATTTATTGCCACTTTTAGTACGATTATTAGCAGCCGGTATTCTGATATTTTCAGTTTTTATACTAATTATAAGATTGGTTGTTCCTACTTTTACAGCAAATATTGAGTACAACAATGGTTTAAAGAAAATTGATCAGAAAGAATATTGGGAAGCAGAAAATTTTTTTGAAAGAGGATTCAATATTCAACCCAGGTTTAGTGCGATACTCAAATATGCAAAAAAATACAGGGAAAATAAAAGGATTCTTGAAGCTGAAAAGAAATATGAGCATGCTTTAAGCTGGAAACCTGACAGAAAAGATGTAGTATTGGAATATGCTGATTTTTTCAGAGAGATAAAAAGCTATGAGAGGGCTGAAAAAAAATATAAAGATCTATTAAAACTTAATGATAAAGACATAAAACCTATGCTTGGACTGGCAAAAACTTATTTTGACTGGTCCCATGATAATGCCGAAAAACTCCTTGATGCTGAAGATATATACAAAGATGTTTTGACACTGGATAATAATAATAAAGAAGCTTTATTCGGAAATTTAAATGTATATCTTAAAATGAAGAATCATAAAAAAATTATTGCACAGTACAGTTATATTTCAAAAAAAGTGAGGAAACGTGCAGACCCTGAAACATTAGCTAATTTTGCAGAATATTTAAATGATAGACATGATTTTACTTATATAAAAGAGGTAATAGAAAAAGCTTATAAATCTGTAAAGAAAAATCAGTTTTTGCCAGAAATAGATTATCAAAACGCAAGATACAAAAAAGCTTTAAAAATTTTTGATGAAGAAAAAAAACATCTTGAAGATGCTTTAATTATTTTTGATAGAATGAAAATATCAGATCAGGGAAAGTATGAAAGCAAAAAATATCAAAATTTACTTGCCAGAGTTTATAATGATATGGGTGAAAATTATGATAGAAAAGAAAAAGCAAGCATAGAAGCAGAAAAATATTATAATAAATCAATACAGATTTATCCGGATTATGGATTACCTTATTATAATTTGGGAAATTTTTCATTTAATTATAAAGAGAATGGATATGATGAAGCGAAATCATTCTATGAATTGGCATTGGAAAAAGGTTTTATTAATGACAGATTAAATTACAACTTAGCTAGAATATATTATAAAGATTCTGAATATTATAATTCATTTTTAAAGATCAACAGAATAATGGATAAAATTGAATATAATTCAAATATAAATTTTATGGCAGGTACTATTTATTATAGAATGGATAATTATGATCTTGCAGAGAGCCTGCTTCTGGAGTCATATATAAATATTAATAATCTTATAAGCAAAAGAGGAAATCTTTTAAATATTGAAAATGAAGAAGATAAAGAACTTATTACAATGATGATGCAGATATCCAATAATCTTGGAGCGACTTATCAGAAAAAATATGAAAAAACAAAGAATACAACTTATTTAGTGAAAGCCAATAAGCATTATAGTGATTCTATATTGAGATTTGTTGAATTAAATGGAACCGGAGTAAAAGGGAATGCACATATAAATTTAAGAATGGTTTTATATCCATATTCAGGAATAGATGATCCCTTAATTTACGAATATTTTCCAGATAATTATTAAATAAATAATTTAATTGTTGTCGGAAACTATCAATTTATAATAAAAAATATTTTTTTTGATTAAAGAAATAAAAATTGTTTTATTTCTTTTCCAGTAATGCATATTTAAATGAATTAGTTTCTATTTCATTTATTATAAGACCGACAGGTATTGCTGTATCAATATTTTATTTTTATTTATTTTAAATATAAGAATATAATCATTAACGTTGTTAGAAATAAATTTATGAAGAAATATATTGTCTAAAAAAAGAATTACTCATTAAATTAGGTTCTTACACCGCAAAAAATATAACTATTTATTATCCTATTGTTATAAATAATACATAATATATTCAAGAATAATAATATAATATAAAATAATAAAAAAACAAAAAATCAAATAGACTTTTTATGAATTATGATGTATATATTTTTTTTGAAAAAATTTTTGGAGTGTTATTATGTCCTTGTCATTAACGGAAGAATATATTAATAATTTGTCACTGGATAATGAAACAATATTAAATATAATAAGCACAGATTTAAATCTTCCTTTTTTTAAAATCAATTCAACTGTAAAATTATTAAAAGAAGAAAATACTATTCCATTTATTTCAAGATACAGAAAAGAAGTAACAGGTTATCTGGATGAAACCCAAGTTAGGGATATATTTCATAAAATGACCCATTATGAAAATATTGAGTCAAGAAAAATAGAGATTGTCAAAGTGGTTTTTTCAAGAGGAATGCTCAATGATGAATTGTATAATAATATAATGAAAGCAGCAACTTTTTCTGAGCTTGAAGATATTTATGCTCCTTATAAAAGGAAAAAAAAGACAAGGGCAATGATTGCAATTGAAAAAGGACTGGAATTGCTTTCTGAACTGATGCTAGAACTAGGTGATATTGAGATAAAAAAAGAGGCTGCTAAATTTGTTGACCCAGAAAAAGGTGTTAATACTGTTGAAGATGCTTTGGATGGTGCTATGGATATTTTGGCGGAAAAAACAGCTCACAATACCGATTTGAGGGATTTGATAAAAAAATATTTATTGAAAAATGCAAAGATAAAGGTTGAAGGTTTAAAAAATGAAGAAACAAGTGTTTATAAAATGTATTATAACTTCAATGAATATTTAAAGGAAATTAAACCACACAGAATTTTAGCAATCAATAGAGGTGAAAGGGAAGGTGAACTGAATGTTGAAATTGACTTTGAAACTGAAGAATGTGAAAAGTTGCTGCTATCTAAAATTAAATTAGCAAATGATTATCATAAAAATGCTGTCAATGATGGCTTAAAAAGACTTTTAATACCTTCCGTTACAAGAGAAATAAGAAGCATCTTCAGTGATAATGCAGATGAGCATGGTATTGAAGTGTTTGTTAAAAATTTAAAGTCTTTGCTGATGCAGCCGCCTATAAAGAAAAATCGTATTATTGGTATAGACCCGGGTATAAGAACAGGAACAAAAGGAGCCGCGCTTGATGAAACTGGTAAATTTTTGGGATATTTTTTGTTTTATCAGGAAAAAAAGCAAGAGGCAAAAAAGATAGTATTAGAAGCAATAAAAAAATACAATGCGAGTATAATTGCTGTTGGTAATGGTACCGGTTCTCATGAAGTGAGGGAACTTGTATCTGAAACTCTGACGGAAAATAACATTGAAATACATTTTACTGTTGTTGATGAGGATGGTGCAAGTGTTTACTCAGCAAGTGATATTGCAAGAGAAGAATTTCCTGATCTTGATCTGACAATAAGAGGCGCCATCTCAATTGGGAGGAGACTTCAGGATCCGCTTGCAGAACTTGTTAAAATTGATCCAAAATCTTTGGGAGTAGGTTTATATCAGCATGATGTTAATCAGGGGAAATTATCGCTTGCACTGGATGAAGTTGTTGAATCTGTTGTAAATCAGGTTGGAGTTAATATTAATACGGCAAGCTATTCTTTATTGAAATATGTTTCCGGTTTATCACCTGCAACAGCCCGAAGCATAGTGATGTACAGAGATATGTACGGTGAAATTAAAGAACGATCAGAGTTGAAAAAGATAAAGGGTTTGGGTGATAAAACTTTTGAACAGGCGGCAGGTTTTTTAAAAATATTGAATGGTAATAATTGTCTGGATGCTACATGGGTTCATCCGGAAAATTATCAAGTTGCTTCGGAAATTTATGATATTTTAAGAAAAAACAAAAAAGTAAGCAAAGAAGAGATAAAATGGGTCAGTCAAAAATATTCAGTAACTGAAAATTTGGTCAAGGAAATAATCGGGGAACTTGAAAAGCCGTCTCTTGATCCGAGAGAGGATTATCCTAAACCGATTTTTCAGAAAGGTATAATATCTTTTGATGATTTGAAGGTAGGAGCTAAAGTAACAGGCAAAATTAAAAATGTAGTTGACTTTGGTGCATTTGTGGATATTGGGATAAAGGAATCAGGTTTGATTCATATTTCAGAGATAAGCAATAAGTATATTAAAAATCCCATGGAAGTATTAAAAGTAGGGGACATTAAGGAATTTACAATAATAGATATGGATCATTCTAGAAAGAGGATATCCCTTTCTTTAAAAAGATGATAAGGCAATAAAAAATATTTATAGGAAATAATTAATTTTCACCCTTATCAAGCCATTCAAAGACTTTTTTTAAAAAATCATATTTTACAAAAGGTTTAACGATCAGA
The DNA here is from genome assembly GCA_016935915.1 of Spirochaetota bacterium. GTDB lineage: Bacteria > Spirochaetota > GWE2-31-10 > GWE2-31-10 > JAFGQB01 > JAFGQB01. The sequence continues at coordinate 10,644 of JAFGQB010000047.1, read as the reverse complement.
TCATTAATTCCTGCTTTATAATATTCTTTGTATTCCAGTTCAAAAGCATTTGCTGTAAAACCAATAATAGGTATTTTTTCCCCTCTCGGATGAGATCTTATTATTTTAGTTGCTTCAATACCGTCCATTTCAGGCATTTGAATATCCATAAGAATTAAATCAAACTTTTCATTATTGAATTTATCTACAGCTTTTTTACCGTTATCGACTACAACAACCTCATAACCGAATTCGTTTAAATGAAAGGTCACGATTTTTTGATTTGTTGGATAATCTTCTGCTAGAAGTATTCTTGCGTTTCTTTTTTTAATAGCCGGTATTTCATTATTATTAGGCTTGCTTTTAATTTCAATACTGTCAGTTACAATATCAAAAACTGCGGTAAACCAGAAAATTGCCCCTTCATTTTCCCTGCTGATAACACCGATTTTTCCGTTCATTAATTCTACGAATTTTTTTGAAATGGTTGTACCTAGGCCGGTTCCTGTGTATTTTTTGTTATTATTATCATCAGCTTGAAAGAACGGCTGGAATATTTTTTTTTGTTTGTCTTCGGATATTCCAATGCCTGTATCCTGAATTATAAATTTCAATGATGCTTTTCTATTATTTTCTCTCAATAGTATTACAGAAACCTGTATGCTTCCTTTTTCTGTAAATTTGAATGAATTTCCAATAAGATTTATCAAAATTTCTCTTAGTCTTAAGGAGTCTCCTTTTAATATATTTGGTACATTATTATTGATGTTTATGGAAAATTCCAGTCCTTTTGTTTTTGTAGTATTTTCAAAAAGATTTTTAATTGACTGCATTAATTGATAAAAATCAAATTTTTCCTTTATCAGTTTTAATTTACCCACTTCAATTTTTGATATATCTAAAAGTTGATTTATGATTTCAATTAATCTTGTGGATTCATCAATGATAATATTAATAAAAGATTCTGCCTGTTCTGAATTAATCATTTTTTTTACGACTTCTGCAAAACCGACTATAGCATTCAAGGGGGTCCTTATGTCATGGCTTACATTTGCCAGAAATCTTGTCTTAGCATTATTCGCTTTTTTTGCCGTATCTATCGCTTTCTTTAATTTTTGATTCTTTGTATTTATGGTCATTAATAATTTTTCTTTTTCTTTTTGTGCTGTTTCTATTTTATCGATTAACATCGAAACATCAAGAGCGCTGCTGATTGCCGCTGAAATACTTTCATAATAAAAGATGAACTCAGGAATAAATTCATAAATAATAAATCCTATCTTGTTATCCCTGTGGTATATTGGGAAAAAGCATAAACAATATTTTTCCTTTCCAAGATTGACTTTATCAGGCAATATAAGTGAAGTCTGATATTTTATGCCTTCTTTATCAATATATAGTTTATCTCTGCTGTTATAAAATAGAACTAAATTTGAATATTTTAAATTTGACTTATTATCAATAAGTGAAAAATAATAGCCCGGGATTTTTACAGACTGCAAGGTTTCATGTATTTTATTTAATACTCCAAAAAAATCCAAAGATAAATTTAATTGCTGGCTTAATCTGGGCAGTGTTGATGAGAGGAATATATATTTATTCAATGCCGTCTGAATGATTTTTTCCTGATGGGAAGCTATATATGCCCGCGACTGATGAAATAAATTTTCTGCTCTTTTGATATAATTTTGATCATTTATTGATGACAATGTCATACTTCTTATTTCCGATATGACATTATGCCATTCATTGATATCCCCGCCAGATTCGAGATGGTTGTCGATGCATTGTCCAAGATAATATAAAAAATTTCTATTGGTATCATTATTAATATCCTTGTTAAAATTGGCTATCAAATTGTCTATCCATTTATTGTCAAAAGAAACATAAATGCTGTTAAGTTTATTGATTCTTTCCTTTGTTGTCAGCATTCTCTTATTAATTTTATTTTTATCGGGAAAATCCATCAAATAATTTTTACCTGCCTTATTTACATAATCATAATGGCAACCGCATGAATCCCTGACAATAAGCTTAGTAGGTAAAACTATGTCTTTTTTTGTTGCCTTATCATCAAGCATATCCAAAAGTATTTCTATTGAGTATTTCCCGACAAGATCAAATTGAGTATCTATAGTTGTCAATGATGGAAAAAGTCCTTTACCCTGATTTGTATTATCATATCCGGTAATACTTATTTCATGTGGAATTTTTATTCCAATATCTTTTAATTTATTAATTGCTCCTATAGCTAAAAGATCGTTTGGTATGACAATGGCATCAATATCTTTCCCAGGGATGAGTTTTTTTTCTTTTAAAAAAGAAATTACAGCATTTTCTCCATAATCCATATTAAACTGACAATGATCAGATATTAATTTTTCATTAAAAGGTAATCCGTATTTTTTTAAAGCTGTTTTATATCCTTCATATCTTTCAATACATGGAAAATGTTTTTCAGGTCCTTTTATAAAAGCTATTTTTTTCCTTCCATGGACATTTACAAGATGTTCAACTGCTTTTTCTATGCCTATACGATTGTCTGATATAATTGAAGAACCATATTTATTCTTAATTGATATTGTAACCGTAGGAATGTTTTTATAGTTTTCTAAAAGATTGTTTATTTTTGTTTCATCCAGACCTAAATCATACAATATTCTTGTTGGCCATAAAACTAATCCGTCAAACAATTTATGGTAGTCAAATTTTCTGCCGAGACCTTCCTTGTCAAAATAATTTATTTTACTTGTTTGGATTTTTCCGGCGAAAAATATCAGATTAAAATCAAGTCTTCTGTATGAACTTATCATTGCGTTCAATACTTTATCATCATTTATATCATAAAAATTTCTAATTATATAACCTATGTTATATCTTCTTTTTCCATTTGGATTTTTCTCTTTTTTAAATGCACTTTTCAGTTTATTCATCAATATAGCCTCTTAAAATAAAAATAATTCATATTTATTTTTTAAATAATTATAATTCATAATGTTTTATTAAATAAAAATTCATTAGTTTTAATTTATTAAATGATCATTGTTATTTAAAGTATATCACAAATATGTTGAATTAATCAAATATTTGTATTTATTATAATTAATTAAAAAAAAAATTGAAAAAATTATATATATGTAAATGTTTTATAAATCTTCTGTTTTTTTAAATGTTTTTTGATTATAATTTAATTATACCCTCCCCCATAGGGAGTGGGATATTATTTATATAAGGGATTTTTATGAAAGATGAAAATTTAACTGTTACAGGCATGTCATGTTCAAGCTGTGCTTTAAAGATTGAAAAAGATCTTAGCAAAAAGCAGGGAATAAAAAAAGCCAATGTTAATCTTACAACCGAAAAATTATACGTTATGTATGATGATGCTTTGATTGATCTTAAATCAATAAAAGATACAGTAGAAAAGCTGGGATATGGCGTAATAGAACAAAAAAGTAGAAACAAAATTATCAATGAAGCAGTTATTCCGATACAGGGTATGCATTGTGCTTCCTGCGTTAATACAATTGAAAAAACATTGAAATCATTAAATGGTATTAATGAAGCAAGTGTAAATTTGGCAACAGAAAAAGCTTATGTTAAGTTTAATCCTGATGAGATAAGACTTTTTCAGATTAATGATGCGATTAATAAAACAGGATATAAGGCAGTTGAAAATGAAGAAGAATCGGATTATGATCTTGATGCATTAAGAAAAAAAAAGGAAATTAAAAAAAGTTGGATGCGGTTTTGGATGTCTGCCTTATTTTCACTGCCATTATTATACATTGCAATGGTGCCTATGATTCAGTGGATTAAATTACCGTTTCCCAATATATTAGATCCGATGAATAATCCCTTAATATATGCTCTTACTGAATTGTTTTTAGTTATTCCTGTAATATATGTTGGAAGATCTTTTTATACTCATGGTTTTAAAACTTTGTTAAACAGATCTCCTAATATGGATACATTGATTGCACTTGGAACTATGTCCGCCTTTTTTTACAGCCTGTACTCTACTGTTCAGATATGGCTTAAGAATTTCGATCATGTTAATTATCTGTATTATGAAACTGCAGGAGTCATAATAACTTTAATCTTATTGGGCAAGAGCTTAGAGTTGACTTCAAAAGGAAAAACTTCGGAAGTAATAAAAAAGCTTTTTAATTTAGCTCCCAAAAAAGTTTTAGCTGTTATCAACGGTAAGGAAGTAGAAATATCCATTAAAGATGTTATTAAGAACGATATTTTAAGAGTACGCCCGGGAGAAAAAATACCGGTGGATGGTGTTGTAATAGAAGGATATACTTCGGTTGATGAATCAATGCTTACCGGAGAAAGTCTGCCTGTTGAAAAAACTATAGGGGACAGAGTTATTGGAGCTACGATTAATAAAAACGGTTCAATACTTTTCCGTGTAGAAAAAGTCGGGAAGGAGACAGCTCTTGCTCAGATTATAAAATTGATAGAAGATGCACAATCAAGTAAAGCTCCGATCGCCAAATTAGCAGACATTGTATCTGGTTATTTTGTGCCGATTGTTATGATAATTGCATTGTTGTCAGGAATAGTCTGGCTTATTGCAGGAAAGGATTTTGTTTTTGCTTTGAAGATTTTTACTGCTGTCCTTGTAATTGCATGTCCCTGTGCGCTAGGTCTTGCAACACCTACTGCATTAATGGTAGGCACAGGCAGGGGAGCTGAAAACGGCATATTAATAAAAAGCGGAGAAGCTTTAGAAATTGCACATTCCATAGATACAGTTGTGTTTGATAAAACAGGTACTCTTACTCAAGGAAAGCCTGTTGTGACGGATATTTTTACATTTAACGGTATAAATGAAAAAGACCTTTTATCTTTAACCGCATCCTGTGAAAAAAATTCGGAACATCCGCTTGCAGAAGCGGTTGTTTCAGAGGCATTAAAAAGAAAAATAGGTTTAAAGAAAGTGAAACATTTTAAGATTGTACCGGGGCATGGTTTTATTGCTGAAGTTTCCTCAAGCAGGATATTTGCAGGAAATAAAAATTTTATGGATAAAAACAATATTAAAATTAACAATAATGATTTACAGGAAAAAATAATGAAATTAGAAAAAGAGGGTAAAACCATAATATATATAGCAATAAATAATAAATTGTCCGGTTTGATAGCTGCCGCAGACACTTTAAAAACATCAAGTGTTAAAGCAATAAAAGACCTTAAAGCAAAGGGAATAACCACAATTATGCTGACAGGGGATAATAGGAGAACGGCAAATGCGATAGCTGGACTTCTCGGAATAGATAAAGTTATATCTGAAGTATTGCCGGATGATAAATCACGGGAAATAAAAAAATTAATGAACAATGGTTTTAAGGTAGCTATGATCGGTGATGGTATTAATGATGCACCAGCATTAGCACAGGCTGATTTAGGAATAGCGATAGGTTCTGGAACGGATGTTGCTATGGAGTCGGCCGATATAGTTTTGATGCATTCAGAACTAACTGATGTAATAAAGGCGTTCAATCTTTCCAGATTTACTTTAAGAAATATCAAGCAAAATTTATTCTGGGCGTTCGGCTACAATGTTGTCCTTATTCCTGTTGCGGCAGGATTACTGACGATTTTCGGGGGACCTCAGTTAAGCCCCATGCTTGCAGCAGCAGCAATGTCATTAAGCTCTGTCTCAGTAGTAACCAATGCTTTAAGATTGAAATTTATTAAAATATAATAAGGAATAATCATGGATCATACAAGATGTGAAATCAAAGAAGCAATAGAAACATTAAAGATCGTGAGAGGACATATTGACGGAATAATCAAGATGATAGAAAATGACAGATACTGCATTGATGTGTCAAAACAAATTTTAGCCGTAACGGCTCTTCTTAAAAAATCAAATATGACAATTTTGAAACAACATATGCAAACCTGTGTTAAAGAGGCAATTAATGAGGGAAAAGAAGATGAAAAGATAAATGAGATAATTTTGATTTTAGAAAAATATATGGCAAAATAAAATATTTAAAAATCATAATTTAGCTGTAAATTTAACTATCTTTTTGATTAGTTCAATTCTTTTTACAGGTTTTATTAATACGTCATTTATACCTATTTTAATATATTCTTTAATATCTGATTCAAAAGCATGAGCTGTGAATCCTATAATTGGAATATCCTTTCCGCTTGGATACGATCTTATTATTTTTGTTGCTTCAAGACCATCCATTTCAGGCATTTGTATATCCATCAGGACAACATCAAATTTTTCTTTAAGAAATGCTTCTATGGCTTTTCTGCCGTTATCTACAATATTAACTTTACATCCGAATTTATTTAAATGATAGCAGACTATATTTTGATTTACAGGATTATCTTCTGCAAAAAGTATATTAAGTTTTTTCTTTATATTAAGATATTCCTGAATATCTTCCTCTTTTTTTATTTTCAATTCTCCATTATCAGTTTTGAATCTTGCTGTAAACCAAAAAGTGCTTCCCTGACCTTCCTTGCTCATTACTCCGATCTTTCCGTCCATCATTTCAATAAATTTCTTTGATATTGCTATTCCTAAACCCGTGCCTCCATACCTTCTGTTAAATTTATTATCAACCTGCTCAAAGGCTTCAAATATGATTTTCTGCTTATCTTGAGGAATTCCTATCCCGGTATCAGTTATGAGGAATTTTAACAGTAAAAAATTTTTAAATTTTTTGATCATGTTTACTTTAATATCAATAGAACCTTTATCGGTAAACTTAAATGCATTTCCTATTAAATTTATCAGTATCTCTCTTAATCTTAAGGAATCCCCGTTTATGATCCTTGGAATTTCTTTTTCAATGATAAAATCAAATTTTAAACCTTTTTTGATCGCTTGTGAAAAAAAGAGATTAATTATTGATTCTTTCAATTCATATAGATCAAAAGATTCTTTCATCAGTTCAAATTTTCCCGATTCTATTTTTGATATGTCCAGAATCTGATTTATTAAATCAAGCAATTTTGAGGATTCATCAACAATTATATCAGTATTATTATTGATTTGATAGGAACTTGACATGCTTTTAATAATCTCAGCCAGACCTATTATAGAATTCAAAGGAGTTCTTATTTCATGACTTACATTTGCCAGGAATATGTTTTTCATCTCATTGGCTTTATTTAATTCTCCAACGGCTTTTTTTAATTTGATATTTTTTCTTCGTATTGTTGACAGCAGTTTTTCATTTTCTATTCTTGCTTCATCCAGTTTTAAAAAAAGGAGAGCTGTATCAATTGCACTGCTTATCGATGTTGAAAGGCTGTTATAAAAAAATCTTAACTCGGGCAAAAAACCGTATGTTATGAATCCGTTTATATTATCTTCATGATAAAGCGGATAAACACAAAAACAATATTTTTTCTCATCCAGATTGATCACATCAGGCAGAAGTAGAGATGTAGGATATTTTAATCCCTCTTTATTGAGATTAAGCTTTTTATTTTTATCTTTACCTGCAATGAGAGTTAATGTTTTGACATCATTGGAATCACTGAATATCGAAAGATAATAAGTATTAACATTTAGAATTTCCAGACCGCTGTTTATATTTTCAATCATTTTAGGGAATTCAAAAGAGTAATGAAATAATTGTCCTATTTCAGGAACTTTTGAAGAGAGGAATATATATTTTTGCAATTCTTCACCTAATAACCTGTCATGATGAATGCTTATTAAGGACCTTGCTTGATTGAATAAATTTTCAGCGTTTTCAATCTGATGTTTTTCTAAGTCCGTTTCAAGTATATATCTCCTGATTTCTGATATTACATTATGCCAGATGATCGGATCACCTTTGTTGTCTATGTGTTTTTTAATACAGAGGTTTATGGTATTTAAAAAATTATTATTAGTTCCTTCATTCATATCCTTGATTAAAGTTGATATCAGTTTTTCATCACAGTCATTATTGGGTATTTCTTTATCAGACATTATAGCTTTAATTTTTTTTGTAATATGCTCTTTATTATGCTTTAATTGATCAAATCTCGAGTTAGTATCTTTTTTTTCGCTTGATTTTTTTATTTGCCGTGCTTTTGATACTGTGTCACAATAACAGCCGCAGGATTCCCTGATAATAAGCTTTGAAGGTATTATGGTTTCATTTTTAACTTCCCTGCCTTTTAATTTATCTAAAAGCAGTTCTATTGCATATCTTCCGATTTGTGTGAAATCTGTATCTACAGTTGTCAGTGCAGGGTACATCTGTTTTGTTACATATGAATTATCATATCCGGTTAAAAGTATGTCTTGAGGTACTTTTATGCCAAGTTCAGTCAGCCTTTGGTTGGCGCCGATTGCAAGCTTATCGGTTGCAGCTATTATTGCATCAACTTCAACTTTCGGCACAAGCTTTCTTTCCTTAAAAAAAATATCAATTGATTTCATACCTGAGCTTACATCCAGCAGTAAATGATCTGTAATCAGATGTTCCTGATATTTTAGGTTGTATTTTTTTAAACCATTTAAATAGCTTTTGTACCTTTCATTGCAAGGATTGTGGTATTCAGGTCCTCTTATGAATGCTATATTTTTGCAGTTGTGAACTTCAACCAGATGGCTGACTGTTTTTTCTATTCCTTCAGTGTTATCGGTTAAAAGCGATGGTCCGTACTTATTTTTAACAGAAATAGTTACTGAAGGTATGTCTTTATAATTTTCAAGAAATTCATTGATTTTTTTTTCAGTCAGATCATGTCCTGCCAGGAGTTTTGTGGGCCATAATATGATCCCGTCGAAAATATCTTTTAGATCAAATTTTATGTTAAAATCATCGGGATTGAAATAATTTCTTCTGCTTTCCTGAAGCTGTCCTATAAATAATACAAGATTAATGTTTGAACTGTAATAAGAATCCATCATTCCTCTTAAGATTTTATCATCATTGATGTCGAAAAAATTCTTGAACATAAATCCTATGTTATATCTTAGTGTTTTGGGATGGTTTTTTTTCAATGCGCTTTTATATCTTTTCAAACTGTGAATTCCCGAAATTATTTATAATTTTTAATTATATCTGTTTTTTTATTTTTTTAAAACAATTTTATTTAAAAAAGTTATTGATAAGTATTTTTCTTTAACATGTCTCATTGTTATTTCCTTTGACAGAGGTTATTTAATAGTGATAAAATTGTTTAAATATATCAAAACTTTATAGGATGATTTAGCTATGACAAAAGAATCAATTAAAAAGATTATCAGGAATCAGGAAGAATTTTTTAAATCTTATAAGACTAAAAGTATAGCTTTCAGGATCGATTCCTTAAATAAGCTTAAAAATTCAATTAAATCAAATGAGGATAAGATCGCTTTAGCATTATACAAAGATTTGAAAAAGCCGAAATTTGAAGCTTATGCAACCGAGATCGGAATAATTTATGATGAGATCAATTTTCATATAAAGAATTTGAAGAAATGGACAAAACCGAAAAAAGTAAAAACACATCTGGCTTTTTTACCTGCAAAAAGCTTTGTCTACCCGGAACCTTTCGGAGTTGTTTTAATAATTTCACCATGGAACTATCCTTTTCAGTTATTGATTGCTCCGCTGATAGGGGCAATATCTGCAGGTAATTGTGCTGTTTTAAAGCCTTCGGAAGTTGCACCTCATACTTCTGCGATTATTGAAAAGATAGTAAATGATAATTTTAGTTCTAATTATTTATTTGCATTTTCAGGGGGCATTGATATCAATAAAGCGCTGCTGAGCAAGAAGTTTGACTATATTTTTTTTACAGGCAGTACTAGTGTCGGCAGGATAGTCATGGAAGCTGCAAGCAAAAACCTCACTCCTGTTACGCTAGAGCTTGGCGGCAAGAGTCCGTGCATCATAGATAAAGATGCAAATCTTGAAATATCGTCGAAAAGGGCAGCATGGGGTAAATATATAAATGCAGGACAGACCTGCGTTGCTCCCGATTACCTTTTTATTCATAAAGATGTCAAAGATAAATTCATTGAATTAGTAAAGAAACATATAAAGGAATTTTTTTCTGATGATCCCTCTCAGTCGGACAACTACTGCAGGATCATAAGCGAAAGACATTTTGACCGACTCATCAGTTTAATGAAACATGGAAAAATTACAGCAGGCGGGGAGATTGACAGAAAAAAACTTTATATTGCTCCTACTATTGTGGATAAACTGAAATTCAGCGATCCTGTCATGCAGGAGGAGATATTCGGTCCTATACTTCCACTGTTTGAATTTGACGATCTTGACGAAGTTATAGATTACATAAACAAGAATCCGAAGCCTCTGGCATTGTACTATTTTTCACAAAACAAAAAAAGTCAGGCAAAAGTTCTGAATGAAACCTCTTCAGGAGGTGTCTGCATCAATGATACGATATCGCATATAGCAAGTCCTTACCTTCCGTTCGGGGGAGTAGGAGAGAGCGGCATGGGCATGTACCATGGAAAGAAAAGCTTTGACACTTTTACCCATTATAAATCGATAATGAAGCAGACAACCAGATTCGACATACCCATCAAATATCCCCCTTATGATGATAAAAAGCTTAAGTTCATTAAAATGATCTACAAGTGATAAACTTTTAAGTACTCCCCATGCTGAGACATCTTTTTTATTTGGCGCTCTAAAGATGACCGGAAGCGGACGGTTTTCATTTTGT
>JAFGQB010000046.1 GCA_016935915.1 Spirochaetota bacterium | reverse complement strand
CTAATTTTTGATGTATTTAGGTATAGTAATAATCGATTATGTACTATATTTTTTTATAAATTTCATTTTACATTTTAATAAATTTGATTTACAAATATTTATAAATAATATTTAAAATATTTTTCTAATTGTTTTTATTGGAGTTTATTTATGTTAATTTCTGAAATTTTTAAACCCGGTAATATTAAAATAAATCTTGAAAGTCAGGATAAAGAGGAACTTTTTGAAGAAATAGTCAATTTTATCGTTGATGCGGAAAACCTGGAAAACAGAGATGAGATATTAAAAGCTTTATGGGACAGAGAAAGAAAAATGACAACAGGTATTGCTCCTAATATTGCAATACCTCATACAAATCTTGTAAATATAAAAAAAACGATCGGTGTATTGGGAATATCACGAAACGGCATTGATTATGATTCTTTGGACGGAAAACCCGTACATATTATATTTTTCTTAATAGGAGATAAAAACAATCCCAATGAACATTTGGCAGTATTAAAAAATCTGGCGCTGATGATAAATATTCCGGATTTTTATAATGATATAATCAATTGCACAAGCAGTCAAAAAGTCACTGAAAAAATAGTCGAATTTGAAGATCTTTTAAAATTTTCAATTGAAAAAAAATAGGAAATGATAAATGGATGACTTATTAATAAAAATCAAAAAAACCGAAGAAGAAGCCGGCCGCATAATCGAAAAAGCCGAAAATGAAGCAAAAGAAATTATCGAGAAAAAAAACATAGAAATCATGAAAAAAATAAATAAGGAAAAAACATCAATAATAAATAAATATACAGAAGAAAAACAAAAAAAACTAAAAGAAGCCGACAAAGAAAAAATCTTAAAAATCACAGAAAGAGTCAATAATTTTAAAAAAAACATCGGAAATATTGAAAACAAAAAAAACAAAGCCATTAATTACATTAAGGATGTAATTAATAAAAAACTGGATTAATCAATGTTCAAATATGACTATATTCAGGCAAAATTACATGGTATGCATTCAAAAAGTATAATCAGAGAAAATTTCAACAAGTTAAAAAAAATAAACAGTATTGAAAAACTTGCAAAAGAGTTATTCCCTGAAGACAGTTTTTTATATACGGGTTCGGAAATATATAATGAGATCGAAAAAAAGTATAAGTATAAAATATTCGGACAACTAAATTTTATTGCAAAATATTTTGAATTTAAGAATAAATTAATAAATAACATGTTGTTAAAATACGAACTAGATAATATAAAGTTAATTTTAAATGCATATTTTTTAAAACAAAAAAATGTCAGTGAAATGTTTGAATTAAGCATCATAAATATACTTGATTATAAAAAAATAAAAAATCTGGATTTATCAAATTTTGAAAATATCAGAGCAATACTCTCTGATACCGATTTTTCTTTTTTAATTCCTTTAATACTCGAAACAGAATATCCTTTTATAATAGAAAATACTCTGGATAAATACTATTTTTCGTTACTTGTCGACTCCTTAAAAAGCTTCAATAAATATATCTATAACAATATGAAAGAAATTCTTATTTATGAAATGAACTGGCAGAACATAATCTGGGCTTTCAGAACAAAAATTTATTATAAAAAAACATTTAAGAATGTCGCTGACACATTTATTAATCACAATTGGCTGATTCCGGTGGAAAAACTTGAACCTATATTTGATTTAACCTTTATACCAGATGAGCAGGAAAAACTGTTGAACCATCTGCCGTCCTCTTATTATAATTTCATATTAAATTTTTTTAATAAAGAAGGGGAATTCAATGTTATCGCATTTGAGGAAAAAATTTCAGAAAGCGTAATCAATCACTACTCAAAATTCTTTTTTATTGAAAATTTTAATATACTTCCGATAGTATCGTTCATATATTTAAAATATATCGAATATAATAATATAATAAAAATCACAGAATCATTAAGATATAATTTAAAAATGGAGTAGCATAATGTTTTTTACAGCTCCTATGAGATATATTAAACTTATAATACTGGATAAAGATTTTCAAAAAACCATCGACCTTCTTGCCGATTTCGGATGGATAGAAATAAAAAAGAACGAAGAAGAAAAAAATTTAAATCTCTTATCCATAAACGAAAAAATTGATAAGATCGAAGGAATAATATCTGAAATTCATGATTTTTTTGATATTAAAAAATCGCAAAAAGACGGAAACCTCACAGATTTAGAAAAAATTGAAGAATATTTTAACAACCTATTTTTAAAGATAAAATCATACAAAGAAGAAATAATAAGTTTAAAAGAAAAAAAATTCGAGCTGGAAAAGTCAATAAATGAAATTGAACAGTACAAAGACTTAAATATTACAAAAAACGAACTTGATAAATTCAATTTCATTCATTATACGATCGGTTCAAGCAGTCAATCAGATATAGAAAAATTAAAAAATAACATGAAGGGTAGACTGTTATATGTTGAAATATCCAAAGATTTATATCTTCTTATAACTTCAAAAAAAGGAAAATGGACACTGGACAGCGAACTGAAAAAAATAAATTACAAAGAAAGAAGTCTGAATATAGAAAATTTCTTACTGCCGAAAAAAATATACAATAAGCTGACTGAAGAATCAAATATATTGAATAATAAATTAAATAAATTAAATCATATAAAAAAAGATATATTAAAAAAAGAATTCAAATTGATAACAAAAATGACGGAAAACTTCAACCTGCAGAAAGTTTATTTGGATATATTCAAAAAAATCAATCATTCCGGTTCAACAACCATAATAGAAGGCTGGATATTAAAAGAAAAAGTAGTAACAATGACCGAAAAACTAAAGGAAATTTTAGGCCCCTGCCTGGCAATAGTTACTTATAAACCCGAAGAAATAGAGGATGTGCAGAAAGGAAAAATAAAAGTCCCGGTCAATATTAATAATTACTGGATTTTTAAGCCTTTTGAAGAATTAATCTTTAATTATGGAGCGCCTAAGTACGGAACTTTGGATCCGACAGTTATTTTTGCCGTAACATTCTTATTTTTATTTGGATTTATGTTCGGTGATATCGGTCAGGGTTTAACGATTTTTCTAATAGGATTAATATTAAAAATTAAAAAAACCAAAAAATTACAAAATATTGCAAAAATCATGCAATATGCCGGAATTTCAGCCATGATCTTCGGTTATATTTACGGTTCCATTTTTTGCTTTGAACAAATTCATCAGATATTTACTCCTATTAATTCTTTTTTATTTAATTTGAACAGACCTTATATTATTAATACAAGTTTAACTTCCGGTTTTGATGTGGTATTTAACCTTGTTTTTATTACGATAGGCATCGGATTATTCATGAATTTGTTTGGAATCCTAATAAATATAATAAATAACTTCCTCCATAATAAATATCAGGAAGCTTTGTTTTCAAGAAACGGTATAAGCGGATTTATTCTGTTATTATCAATTATAATTTTATTTATAAATAGTTTGACATTTAAATTCAATATCAACGTGTTCTTTTTATATCTGATCTTATTATCTATTATTCTTATTTTATTAAAAGAACCGTTATATAATATAATAACACACCACAAACCGTTGTTTCACGGAGGTGTTGGTTTTTGGATACTGCACTCAATAGTGGAATTAATCGAAATAATTTTAGTTACAATCAGCAATAATTTAAGTTTTATCAGAGTATCGGCTTTTGCCATAACACATGCATTATTGAGTTATATTATTATTGAAATATCACTAAAAATCGGATTTTTCGGATTTTTAATAATTATTATCGGAAACGCTATAATAATAGGACTGGAAGGGTTAATAGTCAGCATTCAAACCTTAAGATTGGAATATTATGAGTTTTTCTCAAAATTCTTTGTTGATAAAGGGATTAAATTTTTACCCTTTAAAATAGAAAAAAATAAATAAAATAAAAGGAGCATTATAAATGAAAAAAATTATGATGATTTTTTGTGTAGTAAATTTTATTTTAATAACAACTAGTTTTGTTTATGCATCAAACGTTATGGAAAAAGCTGAAGCGGATACCAGCAAGGAAGTAATAAAAAATGATTCCGCTGTTGTTGACTATACAAAAATGTCAAAATATTTGGCTGCGGCTTTATGTGTTGCTGGAGCCACGATATCATCAGGTCTTGCTGTAGGTAAAATCGGCTCTGCTGCAATGGGAGCAGTAAGCGAAAAACCGGAAGCAGGCGGTACAGCGATGATCTTAGCTGCATTGGCAGAAGGGGTTTGTTTATGGGGTATTGCCGGAGCTTTTTTAATACTTTTTTTATAAAAGGGTAAAACTTATGAATTTTTTCGTTCTCGGTAATGAAGATGTTGTCCTGGGTTTTCAGTTCATAGGTATTAAAGGTAAAGTTATTAATAATGAAGATGATGCCTTAAATGAATTCAAAAATGTAATAAATGCAAATTACGGCGAAATAGCTGTACTGCTGGTTACAGAAAAAGTTGTAGTTATGATAGAAAAAGAACTACTCAACTGGCAGTTAAGCTGCGAGTTTCCATTGTTAGTTGAAATACCTGATCTGGACGGACATCTTGAAGGACGAAAAACTTTATTACAGTCAATAAGAGAAGCTATAGGTTTACCTGTATAGGATCATTTTAATTGATCCTTTTATATATTATTAATTTATTCAAAAATTTTTGGAGAAAAGAATGGAAATTCTTCAGTCGGATGAAATTTTACGGGAAGAAATTTTAAATGATGCAAAAATTAAAGCGGAAAGAATCATAAAAAAAGCAAAAAATGATACTGATGAGCTGGAAAAAAACAGTGTAAAACAGCTGTCTGAGTTTGAAGCTGTTTTTAAGGAAAATATTCAAAAAGAACTGGATCAGGAAATTAAATTAAAACTTGCATCAGTAGATATAGAATCCAATAAGGAAATACTAAAATACTGCGGTGATTTTTTAAATGAAGTTTATGATGATGTAAAAAGCAACATTATAAACAATAAGGATTTTAAATATAAGGAAATAATAATAAAATTAATAAAAAAATCCGCTGAAAAAATGGACACTTCAAGCTATTTTGTTGAAATCAATAAAGATGAGTTAAAAAAAATATCCAAAGATGAACTTCTATCAATTAAATTAAAAAATGGAAGAATAACCGAAATAATTGAAAGCAATAAAAATGAAATATTATTATATTCTTCTGATAAAAAACTGGTTTCTTATATTTCAATTGACGGATTTTTAAATGAAATATTAAACGAAGAAAGAACAAAAATTTATAAAATTTTAACAGAATGAGGATATTATTAAAATGATAAACAGTGTCAAAGGAAAAATCATATCAATAAACGGGCCTATTATAAAAGCCACCGGAATGGATGAAGCCGGAATGCTTGATGTTGTTAATGTCGGTAAAAACGAACTTGTGGGTGAAATAATAAAATTAGATCAGGGAATAGCAACAATACAGGTTTATGAAGACAACTCCATGATGGAAACAGGAGAGGAAGTTGTTTCATTTAAAAGACCTTTATCAGTACTTTTAGGACCGGGTTTGCTTGAAGGTATTTATGACGGTCTGCAGAGACCATTAAAAGATATTGCAAATATGACAGGCTGCTTTATTCAACCCGGCGTAAAAACATATCCGCTTGATTTAAAAAAGAAATGGCATTTTATACCGATTTTAAATAAAAATGACAAAGTTTCACAAGGAATTAAAATAGGCTATGTGGAAGAAACCGAATTAATAAGGCATTTTATAATGATTCCTCCAGAAGTAAAAGCAGCTAAAATAAAGTCAATAGTTAAAGAAGGAGACTATACTATCAATGATACAATTGTCGTACTTGATAACGATCAGGAAATCAAAATGTGCCATTATCATCCTGTAAGAAGATCAAGACCATATTTAAAAAAATTAACATTAAAAGAACCTTTAATAACAGGACTTCGAATAATTGACATGTTTTATCCACTTGCAAAAGGCGGTACAGCGGCAATACCCGGCGGATTCGGTACAGGTAAAACAATGACCCAGCATTCACTTGCAAAATGGTCGGATGCTGATGTAATAGTCTATATCGGCTGCGGTGAACGAGGAAATGAAATGACTGATGTTTTAAATGAATTTCCAAAATTAATTGATCCCAAGACAAACCAGCCTTTAATGAAAAGAACAATAATGATAGCAAATACCTCTAATATGCCGGTTGCAGCAAGAGAAGTTTCAATATATACAGGCATAACACTTGCCGAATACTACAGGGATATGGGTTATGCTGTTGCAGTTATGGCGGATTCAACCTCGCGATGGGCAGAAGCATTAAGGGAACTGTCAGGAAGACTTGAAGAAATGCCTGCAGAAGAAGGATTTCCTGCATATTTACCGTCAAGATTGGCAGAGTTCTATGAAAGGGCAGGGCTTATAAATACTTTTAACAATGAAGAAGGTTCAATTTCGATCATTGGAGCTGTCTCACCTCCGGGCGGTGATTTTTCAGAACCGGTAACTCAGCATACTAAAAGATTTATAAGATGTTTTTGGGCATTGGATAAAAACCTTGCTAATGCAAGGCATTATCCTGCTATATCATGGCTCGACTCATATTCAGAATATTTAAATGAAGTTATGGATGAATGGTATAAAATAGATTCAGATTATGAAAATATAAGAACAGAGGCTTTAACGATCTTAAAAACAGAGGAAAAATTAAACCAGATAGTAAAACTCATAGGACCTGAGTCACTGCCCGACAACCAGAGATTAATACTTTTAACTGCCGAAATGTTAAAAAAAGGATATCTCCAGCAAAATTCCTTTGATGAAATTGACATGTATGCTGTTCCTGAAAAACAGATTTACCTTTTAAAAATCATTATCGAATTTTATAATCTATCAAATAAGGCTATCAAAAAAGGAACTCCTTTAGTTAAAATTAAAGAACTTAAGATTATTGATGAGATAAATCGTTTAAAATCAACTATTTCTAACAAAGAAATAGTAAAATTTGAGGAATTTTTGAATAATTTAAGAAGTTCCTTCGAAAATTTACTAAATATCTATACATAATATGAGGTTTGATATATGAGCAGAATTGAAAGTGTAGGACTGGTTAAAATTGAAGGGCCATTGATCATAATGGAAAAAACAAGACCTGTGCATTTTGATGAGGTAATTAAAATTTTTGATGATAGACGAAATGAGCAGACAGGAAAAGTATTGGCAGTTGATGAAAAACATGTCATTGCTCAGGTTTTCGGATATACTTCCGGTCTTTCAATAAAAAACACAAATGTTGAATTTCTTGACACTCCGATGAAAATAGCTGTCAGTAGAGATCTTTTAGGAAGAGTTTTTAACGGTCTTGGTGAACCCTATGACGGACTGCCTCAGATATTCAGTGATGATTACAGAAACATAAACGGTTCTTCGATTAATCCTTATTCAAGGGAATATCCGAAAGATTTTATTCAGACAGGGATCAGCGCTATTGACGGATTAACGACTTTGATCAGGGGGCAAAAACTACCGATTTTCAGCGGAAACGGACTGCCCCATAATATTCTAGCTGCACAAATAGTAAGACAGGCAAAATTAAGATACAGTGATGATAAATTTACAATAGTTTTTGCTGCCATGGGCGTTAAGCATGATGTTGCGCAATATTTTATAGAAAATTTTGAAAAATCAGGAGTTCTTTCAAATGTAGTAATGTATCTTTCATTGGCGGACTCCCCTTCGGTTGAGCGTTTAATTACACCGAGAGCAGCGCTGACCGCTGCCGAATATCTGGCATTCGATCTGGATATGCATGTGCTTGTTATCTTAACTGATATGACCAATTACTGCGAAGCATTAAGAGAAGTTGCAACTTCAAGAGGTGAAATCCCATCAAGAAAGGGTTATCCCGGATATTTGTATTCGGACCTTGCATCGATATATGAAAGAGCAGGAAAAATCAAGGGGAAAAATGGTTCAATTACACAGATACCGGTTTTATCAATGCCTAATGATGATATTACAAATCCGATACCGGATCTGACCGGTTATATTACTGAAGGACAGATTGTTCTTGACAGAGAGCTAAATCAAAAAAACATCTATCCTCCGATTGCGGGACTGCCGTCATTGTCAAGATTAATGAAGGATGGTATAGGTGAAGGTATGACGCGGGAAGATCACAGAGAAATTTCCTCTCAGCTTTTTTCATGCTATTCAAAGGTAAAAGAGCTAAGAGCACTTGTTGCGATTATCGGTGAAGAAGAGCTAACAGAAACCGATAAAAAATATCTGGAATTTGGATTAGAGTTTGAAAGGAAATTTCTTACTCAGTCTCCAAACGAAGACCGTTCAATAGAAATTACACTGGACATCGGCTGGCAATTACTGAATATTCTGCCGGAAGAGGAATTATATAAAATAAACAGAAAATTTATTGATAAATATTTAAAAAAATCTACATAAAGGGATAATAAATGGCGATACTCAATGTTTCTCCGACTAAAAGCAATTTAATAAAAATAAAACAGGATTTGTCAATAGCAGAAGAGGGATATGAGTTACTTGAACAAAAAAGAGAAATCCTGGTTATTGAATTGATGAGCTATGTTGAAAGAGTTAAAAGAATTGAAAAAGAACTTGATAAACTGATCTTTGAAGCTTATTCATCACTAAAAAAGGCAGTCACATATCTTGGTCATGATAATGCCAACACAAAGGTAAAATTTATTAATTATGAATATATTTTAAGGAAAAAAACCTTACGGATAGTCGGAATGACGCTTCCTTCAATTGAAGCGGAAACCCCGAATTTAAAAATGCAATATTCATTTTTAAATACAAATTCCATGATTGATGAAACTTCTGAAAAATTTCTAAAATTAATCAGCATTTTATGCGAAATGGCTGAAATCAGAAGCATTGTTTGGAGACTTTCATTGGAAGTTAAAAAAACACAAAGAAGGGTTAATGCCCTGGAAAAAGTTGTTATCCCGGACAATCATGATACAATTAAATTCATTGAAAACACATTGGAAGAGCACGAGAGAGATGAAATGTTTATAAGAAAATTAGTAAAAAGAAGATTGGAGGAACAAACATGAAAAATTTAGTTGAAAAAGTTTTAGTGGCAATAAGCGGATCAGAATCTTCGATAAATGGCGCAAAATATGCCATAATGTATTGCAAAACCAATAAACTTGATCTTTCCGTTATTTATGTAATTGATACTTCAACCTTAAAAGAATTACTGATTTCAAAGATTTTTATCGAAGAGGAATCATCACAATTTGAAAGCAATCTTGAAGCAAACGGTAAAAGATACCTTGATTATATAGAAGAACTTGCAAAAAGCAAAGGAGTTACGATAAATAAAATATTAAAAAGGGGCGGGATAGCCACTATGATCATGGAAGCTGCAGAAGAAACCGATGCGGACTTAATAATATTGGGCGGCTGGCAGCCCAATAGATCAAGAAAGGACCTTATAACAAGAGCCCATCTTGATCTGTTAATGGATTCAAAAAGATCAATTTTAGTGGTAAAAGATCAGGATATTGAAAATATTTTTAAAAGATTTTAAATTTAAATTTATTATAGCAAAAAAATTGAATTTAATGTTAAAATTAGACGAAGATTAATAAAAAATTCTAATTTTGGAGTTAAATATGAATACTGAGATTTTATTACAGAATATTTTTAATCTTTTTATAATTTCAATTATTTTAGAATTTTGCGAAGCTGCAATATTTTCAATAAATGTTTTAAGTGATTTTTCAGACAGCTCAATAGGCAAATCTGTAAGGGAAGGCTTAATTATTTTAGTTGCCTTAATAATCTGCTATAAAGTTCCAATGTTTAGGGTATTCAGAAGGGTTATAGATCTGCCATATCAGCTGGATTGGATAATAAGCACTTTGGTTCTTGCAAGAATGACTTTTATGATAAAAGGATTTTTAGAAAAAATCAAAGAAAGAGGCTAGATATTTTTTATTGTGTAAATTCCTCCAGCTCGTATCTTGTTAACTGTTCCAGATAATAATAGGTATTAACTTCACCTAT
>JAFGQB010000279.1 GCA_016935915.1 Spirochaetota bacterium | reverse complement strand
TACTTAAGTAGCTGGATGAACCAGAGTTGTTATAGTCGTTATAAATAATAGTGCCCCAAAGACCTGTACCGGAATGTGCTAAAGTAGGTGGAAAATAATTCCCGGTATAATTTGCAAAATTGTAAGTGCTGGTCCATTCCCAGTCGCCTGTTGCTGTCCAATCTCCGTTATTAGCATCAAAATTATAATCAAATGGCCATGTTGGGATAAATGTCGTGTCTTTTTTGTCTTTTTCTTCTTTGACAGCGCTTGGGCAAGAGAAGAAAATGAAACAGAAAATAATAAATAGAAACATTGATGTTAAAGTTTTTACTTTCATAAGTATCTCCTTAATTAATATTTGAAATGATAGAAATTATTTTTGCAGGAATAAAAAATCATAATTTTACTATCACTTTATTGCATTTATATTTAATACTTATATTATTATAGCACTAAAGTTTGGATTTTTCTGATTGATATGAAAAAAATATAAAGTTATTAATAAATGTTTTAATGCTTTAAAAATGTTATAATAAAATATGTTACTTATTTAATTATTAAGCTTTGACTTAAATTTTTTCATTTACACTAAATTAATTTTAATTTCTTTTATTTCAATAATTTAAATGAAATTTGGTTTCAGGTATTTATTGACAATTCATTTAATTATTAATATAATCATTCATTGAATTATATAAGGGGTAAAAATGAATGATAGGATTGAACAAAAGAGACTTGCGATCTTAAGGATATTGCAGAATTCTAAAAAACCTGTCAGCAGTCAGGAAATCGCAGAAAATTTAAAAGCAATTGGTTATGATATTAGTGAGAGAACCATAAGATTTCATCTGCAATTAATGGATAAAGAAAAATTAACAAATTATGTAAATAAACAGGGCAGAGAAATTACTGATATTGGTTTAATGGAGCTTTCAAAAGCAAGAATAGTCGAAAAGGTTGGTTTTTTAAATGCTAAAATAGACAGATTGACTTATTTAATGGATTTTGATCCTGTTAAATTAACAGGAAAAGTTATAATTAATATCAGCCTTGTTGAAATTAAACATCTTAAGCAAAATTATAAATTTTTTTTAAAAGTTTTTGAAAACGGTTATGCCATGGGTAATCTTCTGACTCTTTTTTATCCGGGTGATACTATGAATGATTTATCGATACCTGAAAATTTTATTGGGATTGGTACTGTTTGTTCAATAACTTTAAACGGCATCCTTTTATCATACGGAATCCCTTCTTATTCAAGATTTGGAGGACTTTTAGAGCTTAAAAGTCATAAACCTTCAAGATTTGTTGCAATAATAAATTATGACGGGACAACAGTTGATCCTCTTGAACTTTTTATAAGAAGCGGCATGACGGATTATATTGGTGCTACAGACAGCGGTAACGGAATCATCGGTGTAGGTTTCAGAGAAATGCCCCAGGAAAGTCGTGATAAAGTTATGGAAATTAATGAACAGCTTTTTAAGATAGGATTAGGCGGATTATTGGACATTGGTTTGCCCGGGCATCCTGTATTGGAAATACCTGTTCATGAAGGCAGGATAGGGGTGATTGTAATCGGAGGATTAAATCCAGTTGCTATACTTGAAGAAAGAGGTATTAAGATTTATTCAAGGGCGCTTTCAGGGTTTGTTGATTTTAATAAATTGTTTCATTATAATGAATTAACAGTTAAAATCAAGGATTTATAATTTAAATCTTATAAAAAATTCCGTCCTGAGTTATGACATTTACATTGAGATTTATATCTGTATCAATTACTTTTATTATATCTTCCCATTTTTTTTCATCCGGCAGAATTTCAGTTAATTTATTTTTGCTGTTCAAAAAAAAGTCTCTATTAATTATATAGTCTTTCCTGTCAGGATATATTGCAAGATATAATATATCCATTTCAACCAGATCATTAAAAAAATGAGTTCCTAAAGATACATCGGGTACCAGACCTTCATGCATTTCTGCTATTTCACAGATAACTGAAACAGAACTGATTTCCTTAAATGTAACAGGTACCCCCAGAGAAGGGGATGTGGTACCCCATCTTCCTGGTCCGATCAGTGCAATATTTTTTTTAGTAGATTTTTCCCTGGTTGTAATTTTTCCGACTATTCTTGCGGTTAAATATCTGTCATTGATGCTTAAATTGCTGTATGTATTTGAATTAACATATATGATCCTGTTTATAAGAGTCGAAATACTGCTGCCGATAACAGGACCTTTTGTCTTAATAATTATATTTGAAGTGTCAATATTTTTCGGCAGTTCCACATGACTTAAGTCTCCTTTTGTCTGGAAAGGTCTGCACTGTAATAAATTAATTTTATAGTTTTCAGAATTGAAAAAATTAAGAGTGAATTCTATGTCAACATGGTGATTATATGCTTCTTTTAAAATTAATAATATATCTTTCATATCATTGGTAAAATTACTGTTTGTAAGCAAATTTTCAAAGGTCAGAACATAGGGGAAGACATCGTGCAGATTGTACTGTTTTGCTCTTTCTTCAATATCATTATCTACTGATGCAAATTTTTCAAGCGGTACATTTTCATCGTTTTTAACAACTTCTTCAAATTGTTTGGTCGTTAATGAGTTTGCTTTCAGATCCAACAGATCCATTTTTTTCTGAGAATATTTATTTACTTCATCAAGTGTATATTCAGGACGTTTTGTCGGCGAGTTTAATGCTATAATCCTTGTATAATCATCATCGGATCTGTCAACGGCTCTTGTGCCTAATCCGAAAACCATTCTTATTAATCCGGATTTAGGATCAATTTCTTTGCTCCAGACATAGGGGTTGAATGAAAATCCTACACCGGATACCTGGGGGTAATAGTAATCATTGTATTTTGATCCGCTTACTCTTTGTACTAAAAGAGCCATTTGTTCTTCCCTGTCTAATAAGCAGAAATGTTCCCTGTATGACAGAGCTTCACTGCGCAAAGTACTTGCATAAACTATTTTAACAGCTTCCATGAATTTATATAATCGATCTTCGGGTGTACCTTGGTTGGCGCAAAACACACTTTCATATTTACCGCTGAATGCATTGCCATATGCATCTTCCAAAAGACTTGATGAACGTACTATTATCGGTGATTGTCCGAAATAATCGATCATCTCCATAAATTGCCTTTTCACATCTTCGGTGAAAGTTCCGTTTAGCATTTTTGTTCTGACCTGATTAATATTTTCTTCTGAGAATTGTTTGTGTTTTAATAATTCTCTTCTCGGCCACCAGCATTTATTATGAATTATGTATGTATAATAGACATCTGATCCTATAAAAAAAGAATCATGAGCTTCTAAAATATTTTTCCATTTAGGGTTATTTTTTTCTAGGATTGCCCGTGCTAAAAGCATGCCTGCTGATTTACCGCCGATTAATCCTGTGCCAATTAGTCTTTTTGCAATATCAATTATTTTTTCCAGATCAAAATATTTTTCGGCCAATGAAGAAAATTTTTCATCTCTACTGATGATCATTCTGATCAATTTTTTTAATAAATTTATATTTTCCTCTTCAACAGGACAGCTTTCTTTTTCATTTAAAAATTTATATGCAGTAGAAAATACTCTTGTCCACAGATCAACTCTCTGGATGCTGAAATTAAGCCATGGTTGAGGTATTTTAGCCAGAATTTCAGAGATTGTTGCACTGTTTGTTACAGGAATAAATTCATTGTTTTTCCACTCATGAAGCATGAACATTGTGTTTGAAAATCTTCCAATGACTTTTAAGGGTTGAATAAAGATACTTTTTTGGTTTCTGTAAACATCAAGTACAATTTGAGCTGTATTATGAATTGCATTCAGTGCTAAATCAATATGCATGTTTTTAAAGATTGCAAAATATGTAGCTGTTTCAAAGTCATAAAGATAGGGACATGTCAGCATAAAAAAGTTACCGAGCATTCTGTCGCTGTACCAGTCGGCGGTCAATTCTGATAAGCAGTCAAAAACATAGCAGGCACCATATCCATGCTTCTCAATAATATTAAAAATCTCCGAGATAAAAGCTTCAAATCCTTTTTCTGGATCAAGATTATAAATATCCGCTTCAATATCTTCCGGGATCAGGTGAATGTGTTGAGCAAATCTGAAATAAATAAGCTTTCTTTTTTCCTTTTTTGCCTGATAACAAAATGGATGCACAAATGGTATATAATCATCAATTGAATTTACCTGAAAAACTATATTATCCCCGGATATTATCCTATTTACTACCTTATCGAATTCTGGAAGTCCGGAATGCATGGTAAATTTTTTTTGCATTTTATTGCCTTTTAAATTTATTCTACTTTAAAATTTTTTGACAATCAAGAAATAAAAAAAGCGGAGCAAATTTTTTGCTCCGCATATTTTATTTTATAGGATTTATACAACTCCCTGATCGATCATTGAATCAGCAACTTTAACAAAACCTGCAATATTTGCACCATTGACATAATTAATGAATTTTCCTTCTTTGCCGTACATTACACATTGTTCATGAATTGCTTTCATTATACCGTGCAATCTTTGATCAACTTCTTCTCTTGACCAGCTTAGTCTCATTGCATTCTGCGACATTTCAAGACCGCTTGTTGCAACACCGCCGGCATTTGCTGCTTTTCCGGGTCCGAAACATATTTTATTTTCAATGAAAACTTCAACTGCTTCCGGAGTACTAGGCATGTTTGCACCTTCTGAAACACAGATGCATCCGTTTTTAACAAGTTCTACTGCTTCACTGCCGCTTATTTCGTTTTCTGTTGCGCATGGTAATGCTATGTCGCATTTAACAAACCATGGTCTTTTGCCGTCAAAGTAATCGCATTTAAATTTATCTACATATTCTTTTATTCTTCCTCTTTTTACGTTCTTAAGTTCTAATATGAAATCCAATTTTTCTTTATTTATCCCGTTTGCGTCATAAATCGTACCGGTCGAGTCAGATAATGTCACAACTTTTGCACCTAATTGATTGCATTTTTCAACTGCATATTGTGCAACGTTGCCTGAACCGGATACAGCTACGGTTTTTCCTTCAAATCCCTGGCCGATATTTTTCAGCATTTCTTCAGCAAAGTAAACGCATCCATAACCAGTAGCTTCTGGTCTGATTAAGCTTCCACCCCAGTTTAAACTTTTTCCGGTCAGTACGCTGTCAAATGAATTTTTTAATTTTTTATATTGCCCAAATAGATATCCGATTTCTCTGCCGCCTACCCCTATATCTCCGGCTGGGACATCAGTGTCAGGACCTACATGTCTAAATAGTTCGCTCATAAAAGATTGGCAGAATCTCATAACTTCATTATCTGATTTGCCCTTTGGATCAAAATCAGAGCCGCCTTTACCGCCGCCCATAGGTAATGTTGTCAAAGAATTTTTAAAGACCTGTTCAAAAGCAAGAAATTTTAAAATACCAAGATAAACGGAAGGATGGAATCTTAATCCTCCCTTATAAGGGCCTATTGCACTATTCATTTGAATTCTGAATCCTCTGTTGATCTGGATTTCGCCTTTATCATCAATCCATGGTACTCTGAACATAATTACTCTTTCAGGTTCAACTATTCTTTCTAATATTTTATGTTTTTTATATTTAGGATTTTTATCGATAAAAGGCATCAAGCTGGTAACAACTTCTTCTACTGCCTGATGGAATTCTTTTTCTCCGGGATTTTTTGCTTTTACCTTATTCATAAAATCCTGTACATCGCTATTGATGGCTGATTCATTGTTTAAAACACCTGTATTATTGCTCATTTTATATCTCCTTGATCAAACTGCTAAAGCCGTAAAAAAACTTAAATTAAAACTAACGGCTAAAAAATTTCTATTTATGAGTCATATACTGACAGTATTTTTAAGACTCTTATTCAATTAATTTTAAAGGCAATTACTTGCCACGAGGCAACTACTTGCCATAAAAATATCTATATATAGTTTTTAGCACAAAAAAAAGGGTTTGTCAAATTAATATGTATAAATAATAATAAAAAATTGCCATAATAATGCTTGGTTTCGATTAGAAATTGAAAAATTTTAATATTTTATAAATTTTAGCAGAACTTTTCCATATTGTTGGTATATGTAATTACAAG
>JAFGQB010000045.1 GCA_016935915.1 Spirochaetota bacterium | reverse complement strand
TATTTGAGGTTTTGAAAAGAATTAAATTGCGGTGTGTTTATGAAAAAAAATGTTTGAAAAAAGAGGATTATTTATGGTAAACTTTCGTACAGCAGTGATTTAATATATAGGACTTCTTGAGAATTCAGGGGAATATTATCTTAAAAATTATACTATATGAGTTTTCATAGAACTTTTATAGTAGGAATTTACATATATATAAATTTACAATACGGTTAATGTGTAAGATTCGAAGAGAAACCAATAAAGCTGGAAATATTTCCTAAAGAAAATCTGCCTTAAGTTTGACGATTGTAAGATTGAGTCATATCTCAAATAAAAAATTGAGCATAATATGTTATTTGGATATGGACTCGTTAAGAAGGAGTGAGATAGAAAAAGAAACATCTTAATTTATATGATGAGGATCAGAATGTGCAAAAAATTTTTGACGTCATCATTGAATTTTGATAAACAATATGATAAATAATAATAGAAGAAATAAAAAGAGTATAATTATGAAATTAAAAAAGTACAGCAATCTATAAAATAATTTTATTCCTTTGTTTTTCTAAATATGTTTTTTAAAATAAAAATAATATTTATGAGGTGTTCATTTGAAAAATCCACCTATTTATAAAGATTGAAATAACTATCCAGATATAAAAGAATTAGACAAATATCAATTAGTTTCAAAATGTGCAATTTCATGAGATGTTATAGAGCCTAAAGGTGAAAGTAAGAACTGGGGATTTTATGGAACTATTTTAGAATTGGAATGGAATAGGAAAAGAAATGAATACCCGGGCTTGACAAAGGAATTTTTTAATTTAGAAAATGCCAAGAAAACATATGAATTAATTGTAACCGCTCTATTAACTGCATCTTGCGGAATGCTTAGATTTTATGCATATTTACCCCAATATGGAGGTTAATATGCGAAAGTATAAAAATAAAAACTTCTGGAAAGATCATATCAGAAAGTTTAGGACACTGGGGATCACACAGGCGCAATACTGCAGGGAAAATAATTTGAGCCAAAATTATTTTTCAAGAGTATTTTCCAGAACAATAAAGGCAGACGCTGAAAAAAATAATGATTTTGTTGAAATAATAAAAACCAACAAAACTACCGCGGGACAAATTACATTAAAAATAAGTGATAAATATTCAATTGCCATAAATGAAATTTTTAATGCGACAAGTTTAAATTCACTGCTTGAAATTCTGGAAAAAAGAACATGATAGTTGATTGGAATACGATTAAAATATTCATTAAACCCGGCAGCATAGATTTCAGGAAGCAGATCAACGGACTGTCAGTGCATGTTGCGAATCAGATGAAAAAAGATATTTTTTCGGGAGCTTTCTACATTTTTTCATCAAGGGACAGGAAGAAGATAAAAATTATTTACTGGGATAAAAACGGTTTCTGCTTATGGCAGAAGAGGCTTGAAAAAGATAAGTTTCCATGGCCGAATAACAATGACGAAGCCATGGAACTTGTATTCGATGAGTTTAAAATGCTGTTGTCAGGAATAGATTTTTTTAGAGCGCATCAGGAAATAAAAGGAATAAAAATATTTTAAAAAAGACTATTAATTTTTGTATAATATGCTATAAGATTCTTGATGAGCGAAGCGGTAATAGAACTAAAAAAAGAAAATAGATAACTCAAAGAAGAACTTACTCTAGTAAAACAGGACAATTTTTTCCTTGAAGAAAAAATAAAGCTGTTGGAACATCGTTTATACGGAAAAAAAAGCGAGAAAATAAAAGACGAAGGTCCCGGTCTGTTTAACGAGGTGGAAGTTGAATCTGCAAAAGATTTGCAAGTCACAGAAAAAGAAACCATAACTTACCAACGGGCTAAAAAAGGACAGGGAGGAAGAAGAAGTCTGCCTGCTAATCTGCAGAGAATTGATATAATCCATGATTTATCTCCTGAAGAAAAGATATGTCCATGCAGTGCAGAAATGGAAAGGATCGGGGAAGAGGTTAGTGAAAAATTAAGATACACACCCGCAAAGTTTGAAGTGGAAAGGCATATCAGACTGAAATACGCATGTAAAACCTGCGAAGGAGTTGAAAGCGAAGGCATTCAGCCTGCGGTAAAAATAGCACCGATGCCTGAAAATATTCTGCCGAAGACCATAGCAACTGTAAGTCTTTTTACTATAATCATAATAAATAAGTTCTGCGACGGATTGCCGTTTTACCGGCAGGAAAAAATATTCATGCGATATGATATTCCGCTAACAAGATCCATGATGGCTCGATGGGCTGTAATGGTGTATGAAAAAATGGAAATGCTTTTTGAATGCATGAGGGAAGAATTACTTGAAAGCCATTTTATCGGAATAGATGAAACACGGGTGCAGGTTTTAAAAGAAGAAGGAAAAAAAGCTGAATCGGATTCTTTCATGTGGGTATTCAGGGGAGTTAAAAAAGATAAAAGCGTTACTCTTATATATTTGTATGACAAATCACGAAGCGGGATAGTTCCGGATGAATATTTGTCGGATTATAAGGGCGGAATTCAAACGGACGGTTACGGCGGATATAACAGGCTTGCAAAAAATCCTGAAATTATCCGTTACGGATGCTGGGCGCATGCCAGACGCAAATTGATTGAAGCAGAGAAATCCGGTACAACAAGCGATATATTGAATGAACTATTAAATCTGATCAAATCGTTATATTTAATTGAAGATAATTTGAGGGAGAAAAAAGCTCTGCCCTGCCGAATCGAATATGTAAGACTTCATGAATCATTGCCGGTATTGAGCAGAATAAAAAAAATACTTTCAGAAAATCAAAGCCGTATATTACCGAAATCCAAATTGGGAGATGCCGTGAATTATATATTAAACGAATGGACGAATCTTGAAAGATATATTTCTGATGGATTTATACCGATTGATAATAACCTTGTTGAGAATGCTATAAGACCGTTTGTTATTGGACGAAAAAACTGGCTGTTTTACGATACACCGGAGGGAGCATATGCCGGAGCCGCTTATTACAGTCTGATAGAATCACTGAAAGCCAATGGTATTGAGCCTGAGTCCGGATTGAAATATATTTTTGAAAATATTCCGTCATGTAAAATTAAAGAAGATTTTAAAAAATTGCTCCCGAAAAACATAGACAGAGCAACAGTCAAGCCGTATCATCTGCCAAGATCACCCTGCGGTTACAAATTAATTCCCTGCATCGGAAGTTTATTATTAAATCATAAAAAAGGCTGCCCTGTTTGGGGACAGCCTTTGATTTGATTGTCAAAAAATATCAATCTATAGTTTCAACGTTTTTTGTAAATGAAATATCATCATAATAATTCAGATGCCCTGTATCCAAACCCTGTGTAATGAATCTCAGCTTGGAAGGAACGGAACTATTCAAAAATGAGTAAGTGCCGTAATCAGTATCATTTAATAGGATTTTAAATTTATATGTTGCTGCATCCCATTTAATGGTTAATTTGTTCCATGTGTCTGCTGCATAACTTCCGATGGTTGCTATGAGGTTTCCGCCGGTATCAAATAATGTTATAACTCTGCCTAAACCTGTTTGGCTTGATTGAAAGAAAATATTAAGCAGTCTTCCTGACGAACCGTCAATTATGGTTCCTGCCCATGGTGAAGATGACGGCATATAAAAATAATATGTGAACTGACCGTAGGTTTCACTGGCTGCAAAATCCTTGACAAAAAATGCGGAGTTAGTCAGGCTGTTATCGTAAATTTTCAGACAGTTTGGAGCAGAATGTGCTGTTATCTCTGAAGTTACTTCACAGTTGACATTCGAATAAACAGTCTGATAAAAACCCACCGGTAATGAACCTATATCTGTGGAATCAAAATTTTCAGTAAAAGTTCCATAATTTGATCCGTCAATAGTAACTGCATTTGTTGTATAAACAATATTATCAATATATGATGAGCAGTTATAATAAGTCGGTTCCGATCCTGAACCTGTATAGAAATTAATTCTGTATATTGATCCTGTATTCATCATTGGATATATACCATAATCAACATTATCGACTATTATTTTATAATATCCTGTAATCCTGTCCCAGTTGATCTGGCATGTATACCAAGTATCCCTGTTATAACTCATAAAATTCGTTCTGATGCCGTCAGGTCTTTTTACATTCATATAATTGGAATTATTCATCAGGAAATTTATGATATCGTTTGATGATGAGTCCTTAAGTACAACGCCAGCTTGAGATTTATCGGTGGATAATCCATGTTTTATATCAAACTTGATTTGTCCGTAATTGCTATCCTGAAAATAGATATTATTTCCTGCTCCGCTTGTTGTACTGCCGTCATGTATTTTTAAGCAGTTTGGAGAGGAAACAGGCGGTGTAGTCAGATCATTAACAACACCCACTATACTGTTTTCACTTGCGGTAAAATACGGTTGCCAGCCTGCAGGCACTTCGCCCAAAGCAATAGAGTCGAAATTTTCGGAAAAAGGTCCGAAGAGTGTAATTGAAGACTCAGAGCTTGAAGAACTTGATGAACTTGTATCCACGGAAATTGTCAATGAACCACCGGGAATTATTTTAACTGTTGTTATAATTCCAAGCTGGATATTTACGATTGCT
>JAFGQB010000278.1 GCA_016935915.1 Spirochaetota bacterium | reverse complement strand
TGACTCAAAGCCTACTATGAAAAAATTCCAGAACTTATCGCAGAAATTTTATAAAAATTGGCCGTATGAAATGTGGGCTTACTCAATCCCCAAAGCATTGCTTAATAATTTAAATGTAGGATATTATCTGATTTACAATAACAAACTTGGAGAGAATAAACTATATGACTATGTAGATGAAAACGGCTGGTGGTATTATGCCTCTCGCCCGGTAGAATCTTTGGAAAAAATTAAAAGTGATCATTATGCAAAATATTTTCAAAAAGAGGATTATAAAATTTATGATCTCGATACGCCGATGCCTTATATTTATTTTCAGGATAAAATCTATTCTGCAGATTTGAATGAGCAGTTTAAAAAACTTTTATATTCCGATCTCAGAACAGGAGCTTTTGCATTAAGTGATTATACAGGTATTGTACCTTTTCAATATGAAGATTTTGAATCATCAGCAAATACTACAAAAGATTTTGAGAAACTTCAGAAGAAATTTCAAATTCTAAAAATTAATATGAATAAGAACAATAAACTGACCCTTACAGTCAGTGCAGAAAGACCTGTATTGATGATCAGAAATGAAGCATATCATGAGGGATGGAAAGTAAAAATAAACAAAAAAAAAGGAAATATTATACAAATTAATTATCTGCAGCAGGGAGTCTATTTAAACAAAGGAATTAATGAAATTTCATTCACTTTTTTCCCGAAAAATCTCTATTATGGAATAATTATCTCGTTATTTTTTTTAATTATTTTTGTCGGAGTAACATTGGGTGTTGTATTACAGAAAATATTAAGGAAATAATAATAATTAAACAATTCAGGTTGACTAATAACTCAAATAAAGGATTTTCATTTAGGTTAAATAATGATAAAATAAACACTGGACTTCAGAGCTCTTAATTTATTTCGAAGACAAAAGGCGGCACTTGTTAATATTTTTGTTCAAATAGTGATCCTATGTCAAAAATCAGATTAAGTCTTTTTTAAACTGCTGATGCAGGAAGAGTCCCCTGTTTGATAGAAAAGTTTTTAAATTCATATAAAAAAACACTTGACATGTTTAATTTTAATGACTATAAAATTCAAAATTTAAAATAAAAGGGTAAAAGTATGTTCAGACCTCAGATAAAAGTAATTGACTGCACTATCAGGGACGGAGGATTGATGAATGACTCCAAATTTTCAATGAAAACCGTTAAAGCTGTTTATAGATCAATCTGTGAAGCAGGGGTGGATGTGGTTGAGATCGGCTACAGAAACAGTAAAAAAATGTTTTCTCCTGAAAAATACGGCTTATGGAGATTTTGTGATGATGATAAATTGTTTCAGGTGATCGATGGTGTTGAAACTGACACAAAACTTGCAATAATGATGGATGCTCATAAAAGTGAAGTTGATGATTTAAAACCTAAGGATAAGAGTCCTGTTGATATTGTCAGGGTTGCAACCTATGTAAAGGATATTGACAAGGCTATTAAGATCGCAAATGATGCTGTGGAGAAAGGTTATGAAGCAACAATCAATATAATGGCGATTTCACATGCAATAGAATGGGAACTTGACGAAGCATTACAGCAGATCGAAGAAGAGACTAAAATATTAGCCTGCTATATAGTTGATAGTTTCGGAGCATTGTACAGCGAAGATATTGATTTTTACTATGAGAAATACAGAAAATTCATTAAGGCTAAGGAGATCGGTGTTCACTGTCATAATAATCAGCAGCTTGCATTTGCAAATACCATTCAGGGCATAATAAGGGGAGTCAATTATCTTGACGGCACTTTGTACGGAGTCGGAAGGGGAGCGGGTAACTGTCCTCTTGAACTGTTGATTTCATTTTTAAAAAATCCGAAATTTGACATCCGCCCCCTTTTGGTCGCTATAGGTGATGAAATTTTGCCACTGCAAAAAGAATTGAGCTGGGGCTACCATGTTCCTTACATGATATCTGGGATTTTAAATTTGCATCCCGAAGAAGCGATAAATTTGATAAAGAAGAACAAAGACAGCAATGAAAATAATTTCAAAGAATTTTATGAAAGATGCATTGATTTGATTTAATATGAAAAATTATAAAAAAGCAGTCAGCGTTAATTTAAAAAAAAAGATCGATGATTCTTATCCGATAATGATCTCAAACGGGATCAATCTGGCTGCAGAGATCAAAAAGCTGCAACTGTTCAATAATTATGCAATCATAACCGATGATAAAGTTTATAATCTCTATAAGGATAAGATCAATGAAGAATTCAATAAGGAAAACTTGAACTTTAAGTTTATTGTCTTTAAAAACGGTGAAAAGAACAAGAATTTAAAAGTATTCAGCCTGATCAGTGAAAAATTGTTAAAACTTAACTTTGACAGAAAATCAACCGTTATAACATTGGGCGGCGGTGTTGCCGGTGATATGGGCGGTTATACTGCGGGTACGTTCATGAGAGGAGTGCCGTTCATTCAAATCCCGACCACATTGTTGTCAATGGTTGACTCGAGCATAGGAGGCAAAGTTGC
>JAFGQB010000277.1 GCA_016935915.1 Spirochaetota bacterium | reverse complement strand
TGTTTGATCTTTTCATCCGTTTCGCTAAAGCTTACAAGATTGAACATTTTCGTATCTATGATCTTTGCCTTTAAAACATCCCTTAAGGTTTCCGAAATATAGCCGAATTTCTCAACTTTATTCTTATTTAAGAAAG
Source organism: Spirochaetota bacterium (assembly GCA_016935915.1). Lineage (GTDB taxonomy): Bacteria > Spirochaetota > GWE2-31-10 > GWE2-31-10 > JAFGQB01 > JAFGQB01. Next base: position 14,394 of record JAFGQB010000277.1, on the reverse strand, counting down.
GTAAAATAACTATTGTCCTTTTGATCAATTCTTCTCTTACCGATTTATCACCTTGAGTTTCAGCGCAAAAAATCGAAAAATTAACCAATACCAGCAAAATAAAAAAATGGAATTTGTTTATAATATTTGCCATTTTGAAAAATCTTAGCCCTATCAGTAAACTGTTTAAATAAAATTTTAAAACTTATACTTTATTAATAGCAGATTTTCTGTAATTTTTAAATGAAAATTTTATTATAAACAAATATTATATATTTTATAGGATTATTTTATTTTTGATGTTTGTAAGTATGGAAAACAACGCCAGAATAAAAACCTTATTCATAAATTTTACTTATTCTGTAAATGTTCGATTTAACATCAACTGTATAAATATGACCATTGACTTTAACAGGAGATCCTATAAGTGGATATTTATTAAAATTTTCTTTTATTTTTATAAAATCAGCTCTTTTCTTTTCAGCATCATAGTAAAAAAGTTCGCCTCTATCCGAACAAAAATAAATATCATTGCCGTCCAGTAAAAGTTTTTTTGTTAGATAATTATTATAATCCGGTTTTTCATCGATTTTTATAATTTTTAAGGCTTTATTAAAGCTCGATGTATCTACTGCATATAGCCAGCCGCTGTTATTGACAAAATATATACCGCCATTGCTGAAAACCATATTTGAAACCGCACCTGACTCTATTTCAAGGATATCCGGCTGGTTTGATAATGTATAATTAAATCTTATTATATTTTTATTCAAATCAGTAATATAAAGATGTCTGCCTGAAAATAAAGGTGAAGAAAAAATTCTGTTTTCAAGCTTTACGGATTCCCAGATTATGCTTTTTTTTGTAATATCGAAAATTTTTACCCTGTTTTCATTAGAATCAGCATAAAACAATAAATTATTGCTGATTGAAATATAGAGCTGCCCAAGGGACTCGGGAAAATTTTCAAGAATATAAACTGAAGTATCATCAAAACAATAAATATTTTGTGCAGTAGGGATAAATATTTTTTTATCAAATGCAGCAGGATATGCCCAGTATTTTGTTCCATTAACAACATTTTGACTGAACCTGATACTGCCGTTTTTATCCAGAACAAATATTTTATCCGGAGTTGATAAAATCAGTTCATTTAAAAAAGGAAAAGCCGGGCTTGTTATATCCTTTATTAGTTCACTTGTAAATTTCCATAATAGTTTACCGTTTCTCGAATCAATGCAGTAAATTGCATTATTTGAATCGCTTGATATATAAATATTTTTATCATCCGCTGTCAGCGCATTATTTCTCACTGTAAATGCAGTATCCAAGATGCCCGATAATTTTCTGGTTCTAAATACTGCCTTTTTTTGTTTTTCTTCTTTTTCAAATTTTCTATTCCTGAAAAGCGTATCTTTAATTTCAATTATTTTAATGATTTTAGTTTCGCTGTTCTTTATAATCTCTTTTATTTTTTTCTTATCTTTTATGTTTTCTTTCAGTTCATCATAAATCGAATTAAGTATGTCGGTGATTTCTTTTTGAGCATTATTTAAATCTTCCAAGGATATATTTACAATATCCCCTTCTTTTAACTTTATTAAAGACTGAACAGATTTTTTGATCCTGTTTGCAAATTTCCTGTTTATTTTCTGTAAAAATTTATAATTCAGATTAAATTTCTGTACAACATAAACATTGCCTTCAAAAACTTCTATATCATTTGATTTATCTTTATTTACATTCAAAGAAAACTTTGTTCCGATAACTGATATTTTTAACAGATCGGTTTCCACATCAAAAGTTGACTTTTTGCTGAATAAATTCAGATCATAATAAGAATATCCGAGATTCACATAAAAATTTGTTTTTTCATTTCTTAAGTCTTTATATAATTTAACGATCTTTAAATCGGAATTTTCTTTAATTTTAACATCGGATGATCTCCCAATTTTTAAATCTATATGTGAACTCTCTTCAACCAGAACACCGCTGTTTTCATTAATTTTATCATTTATCTTAAGCAGAATTTTATCCATTCTGGAAACTTTATACGCATTGCCGTTCAAATCAGCCACTATGCAGCTGCCGGATCCAAATCCAAAAAAATTAAAATAAATTATACTTGAAATTATAATTATCAAAATAGAAGAAAAGGCAAATGCAAATTGGAAAAAATATTTCTTGGTTTCAATTTTTTCACCTACAAAAAGGTCTTCCCTGTTTCTGATCATTTTGAGAAGTTTATTATCAAGTTTATCAGGCATTTTTTTAACGGGTAGATCTTTATTTAAAATTCTTTTGATTTCATTATCGTCTAATCTGTCAACCCATTTCATGTTTTTCATACAGCTTCCCGATAAATTTTTTTAATCTCTTTTTTCAATGCTTCTTTTGCCCTGAAAATCATGCTCTCAACCGATATCCTGCTTTTATTAAAATGTTCTGCTATCTCCCTTTGAGATTTGTCTTCAATATATTTCATCTTAATTAATTCCTTATAAACAGGCTTCAGGTTTTCCATTGCTGATTTCATCATAACTATTTTCTCATCATTGTTTTCTTCATTTTCCTCAACAAAATCATTTCTCTCTTTCTCTAAAGACTGTTTTATCTTTTTATCCCTGTATTTTTTCCTTAAATAATCGCAGAATCTTCTGTTTGCGATTCTAAAAAGCCATGATAAAACCTTATCCTTGCTCTTAATGCTCGGCGCTGAAATCAATGCAGAATAAACAGTGTCACTTAATATTTCCTCTGCAACATCAGCATCACCGTTCACTTTCAGGATTATGAAATTATATAACTTTAATTTATATTCATTGTACATCTTTTCAAATGCTTCAGGGTCGCGTAAACGAATTTTTTCAAATTCATTATCTGTCCAGATAATGATAAATATAAAAATCATGTTCATAATATAGTCTTGCTTTTTTTAAAAATCATTCGATTTTTTTAATTTAAATTACAATTTAATAACATCTTTGATTCAATTTCACTAAATTTATCGCTGTTTTTAACTTAAATCTTAATTTATTGAATATATAATATTTTACTTTAAATTTCAAATTTATTTATTAACCTCATTACTGCATTTTTATTTGCGCAATAACACCCCTGTGGTCCGAACCGGGCACATTAAAAACATCAGAATATAGCAAATCAAGATGCCTTGATACAAAAATATAGTCTATCCTGAATATCTTAGGAAATTTATCATATATCGACCATGTACCTTCAAGTGAAAACTTTGATTTCACAACAGAGTCCGTCATACCTGTTTTCTTAAATTCTTTAATAACTTTCTCACCCGGCAGAGAATTAAAATCTCCGGCAAGTATTACAAAATCATCCTTTCTGCAGGCGCCGACATTCTTTACAAGCTTATCGTCTTTAATCCATTTATGAATTTCCCTTATCGCAGGCTTTCTTCCTTCTGCACAACCTTTTATCGGAGGCGGGATATGAACAGCAATGATTGATATGTTTAAATTATCTAAAGTTAATCTGACAGTCCCGAAAGGCATTGAACATTGACTTTTATGAGGAGATTCAATGAGCAATGATTTTCCGATGTATTCTTTTTTTAATAATATTAAAATGCCTCTGACACCGTTTCGCGGTTCATTTAAAATGAAATTATAGTCATAAAATTTTTCAGTAATTATGTTTTTTGTATATTCAAGAAGTATAATTGCATCGGCATCCAATACCAGAAGCTCCTTTGTAACCTTTTCTGTATTATGATTACCGGCATAAACATTGGCAACAGCAATTTTAAAATCCAAAGGATTGATATTAAAAATAAATAAAATTATAAATAATAAAATAAAAAAAAAATTTGAGTGCTTTCATTTATACCCTCCCAAAGACATCTGGATAACTTTCCGGACCATACACCTTTTTTAGTTATAAAAAAATTATAAAATTCCAAACAAATTTTTCTTTTGACTCTTAGTTAATTTTTGAATTTCCTTTTCTCTTTTATATGCATCATTCATACTTTCAAACTTCTCAAAATAAACAAGTTTCACAGGTAAGCGTCCGCGTGTGTATTTTGCGCCCTTACCTGACTGATGGGCTTGAAATCTGTTGTCAATATCTTTTGCACTTCCGGTATAATAAGTTCCATCAGAACATTCTAAAATATAAACAAACGGCATTTTTCCCCTTAATGATAAAAAAACTTAAAATATTAAATATGAATTGCTGTTCCGTAAACATATTTTGATGTTTCCATCAATGCTTCAGAGAGCGTCGGATGAGCATGGATCATCTCTGCCAATTCACCTATTTTTAAACCGGCTTTTTTTACTAAAAGTAGTTCATGAACCAATTCTGTTGCCTCTGACCCTGCGATATGTGCACCGAGTAAAAGCTTAGTATCAGGATCATATATAAGCTTAACAACACCTTCTATCTCTTCAATGGCAACAGCTTTACCATTAGCTCTGTAAAAATAAACGGATTTTTTATAATTCAGATTTTTGTTCAGTACCTGTTCTTCAGTCAGACCAAAGCCGGCGACTTGAGGTTCACAATAAACTCCATAAGGTATCTGGTCAATTTTTATCTGCTCTTCTTCTTTTATACCGGCAATACTTTCTGCGGCAATTTCTCCGGCTTTTGACGCAACATGAGCAAGCTGTGGATAATTTATAATATCTCCGATTGCATAAATATTATCAATTTTTGTTTTAAAACTCTTATAAGTTTTAATAAAACCGTTTTCCGTTTCAATACCTGCATTTTCCAGACCTATTTCTGTAATATTGGCACTTCTGCCTGCAGCAACAATAATTTTTTCTATTTCAATAAATCTTTCAGTTTCATTGATCTGTAATTTTAACTTTAATTTATTATCATTTTTTTCATAGGAAACCGCTTTTGCAGAAGTAAAAACATTGATCTTCTTTTTTCTGAAAACTCTTGACAGAACATCAGAAACTTCCTTATCAACATTGGGCAAAATCGACGGCATAAACTCAATAAGGCTGACTTCACAGCCGAATGAACTTAAAATATAGGCAAACTCGACTCCGATTGCACCTGCTCCCAAAATCGCTATAGATCCCGGAAGTTTTTTCAAATTAAGAGCATCCGTTGATGATAGAATGTTTTCAGAATCAAATTTAAATCCAGTCAACTCCTTTGGGCTTGATCCAGCAGCAATGATTATGTTTTTTGCGGATATTTCTCTGTCATTATCAACAAGAACAGTATTTTTATTTAAAATTTTCCCTGTTCCTTTAACTAAATCAACATTATTTTTATTAAGCAAAAAAGCAACACCTTTTGTCAGTCTGTCACTTGCATCCCTTGATTTTGCAAAAACTTTTGAGTAATCAAATGAGGTTTTATCTATGGACAGCCCCATATCAGCCAGATCTTTTAACCTGGAGAAAATTTTAGCCTGATTGATCAATGATTTAGAAGGGATACACCCCCAGTTCAAACATATTCCTCCAATATCCGATTTTTCAATTATAACTGTTTTTAACTTAAGCTGTGCTGCACGAATCCCTGCAACATAACCTCCGGGACCAGAACCGATTATTGCAACATCATAATCAAAATTCATAAATATTTCACCTCCATCCTGCTTTTATATAAAAAAAATGACAAAAAATGCCCAGAAAATAATTAAAGCCGCAATGCTTATCACTAATGCCTGCCAGAACTTAATAATATGCAATATTCTGACAGCATTGGTTAAAATGTATAATTGTAAAACAGCGGTTATCAATAAAAAAAATCTTAAAGCATAAAATGAAAGACAATTTGTATTGCCGGAAGTTATAATAATCATTATTGATATGAAATAATAAAACCAATAAATATAAAGCGGGATTGATAAAGAAAAAATCACTATTAACAGTGTGTCTTCAAAATTTCCGATACCTTCATACTGTTTGACTGTGAACTGAACAAAAGCAGTACACATAAAATAAATCAAAATCAATGAAGGAAGTCCAAGTAAAAATGATGATAAAAAAAAATTTTCCTGACTTATATTCAAAAAAGGCTTCACAGGGAAAACTGCTTTTAAAAAGATCAGACAAATAAATGCCGAACTGTATAACACCATTAGGAAAAATATCATAAAAAAAGAAAGCCTTTTCTTATTAAAATCCTTAATTAATTCTATGAATGCTTTATTGGGAGTAATTAAAATCTCAAAAATATACCTTAAAAAATATTTCATTTAAGACCTTTTTTTAATATTTATGATCAAACATTTTTTATGAAAGCAATTTTTATTCATCTTATTCAACTTTCAATTTCCGGTTCATTTTTATCCGGTTCTCTGCCTGTTATTGCTTTATATATTCTTGTGGGTACAGGTGGACATCCGGGTACATAGATTCCGAAATCTTTTGCAAGTTTAGTACAGTTACCGATCAAAACAGTGCCTTCCTTAATGTCATCTTTTGTAACCCCCTTACCTATTGCCAGATGTAAAAGTCCATCATCCAATAAATACTGGCTCATATCATCCTTAAATCTTTTTAAAAAAAGCATAACAGTTGACAGACAGGCACTGCATGATTCCTTATCGCATAGAACTACATCCGGATATTCTATTGCAACATCATTGGCAGGTTGTTTATAATTAACTCTAAATTTTCTAAAATCCACAGGATTTATCTGATATTCATTAAAATCAAATGAAAAGTCCATTCTTTCTGAAATTATTTTAAGATGAGGAATTTCTTGAGGATTAAATCCCATTAAAACACAGCCTGTAATGTCAGCCCCGAAAGCATTGTATGATGCAACGGCAAAATCAGATTTGATCGGATCCCCTCCTGAAGGGCCAAGCCCCTGCATGCCTATATAGCCGTCAATAACAGTGATATGAGGCATTAAAACAGTAGCCAGATCCGATATTGCAGAATCCAGAGTTTTTTCGGGATACTCCACTCCTTTATATTCAAGCTGATGATATCTCACTTTTTCTCTTTTATATAGACAGCCTTTCAGATTTTTAATACCAAGGGTCACCCCTGTATGCATATGGCACTTTGCTACCGGAAGGGACAATAAAATATCATATTCAAAAACATGAGAACAGATGCTGGTTGTATCCAGTACTCTTCCATTCTTAATCTTTACCTCTCTAGGTGGTATGGAATCCATATCAATAAGTTCACAATTATATTTTTGAGCTACCTCTGTTACTCCTGATTTCTTAAATGCTTCCATGGTGTTTACGCCCAAAATCGGACTCTCTCCGATAGCTATCTTTTTAATCCCTGCATCCTTCAGAGCTTCGATTACACCTGCAATTGCCTGCGGATGCGTATTAATGCCTTTTTCAGGGGCGACAAGTCTCCCGATATTAGGCTTAATTAATACTTTCTTGTTCTTGATTTTACTTAAATCTAAGGCTGAAAGTGCTCTTTTGGCATTTAAAAGCGGACCATTTCCTGATTCCACAAAAATTTTATTGTCTATAAACATATCTATCTAATACTAAAAATTTTTAATAATTAAAACAAAAATATAATATTTTTTAATAATAATTGAGGAAGTAATGATGATGTAAAAATTAATTTAGTAAAAAGTATTAATAATTACCAATAAGTCATACTATTTCTATTTTTCCGCAATAATAAGCATTTCATAATCTTCGGTTGTGAGTTTATTGATCCTGGACCAGTCCCCTCTTTTACAGCTTAAAATATCAATTTTTGAAAAATTTAATGACTTTAAAAGCCAGGCAATCTCAGAAGGAATATATGATCTGTCATAACAGATCACGGAATCTCTTATTTCATTCTCATCAAAAAAATCAAAAAAAGAAATATCCTGCAGTTCTAAAAGATCAAGTATTAATTCCTTGCTAATTCCTTTTTCAGCATTATGAACAATAAAATTCTTTACTGTATTGAATAATGGGAAAAGTCCGTTTAATGTTGTAAATATTAACTTGCCCTTATTATTCAATAAGCTTTCTGCAAAACTTAAAGCAATAAAATTTAATTCCTCTTCTTCTCTTAATGAGCAGTCTTCTTCATAATGAATGATGGCAAGATCAAATTCATTCTTATTAAAAATAAAATTTTTTTCATCCATTTTATTTAAGCTTAAAATGCTCTCTTTATTAAATATTGAATAGGGGAATCCAATATTTAAAACATTATAACCCCTTTTAGCAAGTTCAATTGAATGTCTGCCGGGACCTTTGCCAATATCAACTATCTTAATGGACTTGTCAAAATAAATCTCATTTTCAATAAAATCAACTTCAGATATAATACCATTATTAATGTTATTATCATTATACAATTTTTTATAATGATTAAAAAATTCCTCATACTTTTTCATTTGCCTAAATTATACTAAAAAGCAATTATTATCAATATAAATTTTAAAAAGTGTAATAAAATATTTAAAATTTTACACTTCTGTGTTATAAAGGGGTATCAATATGGGGACAGAGCATGCTTCTAATTTCATCAGACTTTTATAAAACTGTTTTAAAAAGGCTCATCGAAAAAAAAACAATAAATGAAAACATGAAAATATTGATAACAGCAGGAGGAGAAAAAGATAAAAACAAATTCCTTGATCTCAAATTTAAAAATGTCACTATAACAAATGTGGACAGCAGGATGAAAAAAAATTCTTTTCTTCCTTATAAATATGATTATCAGGATGTTGAAAACCTCACTTATAAAAATGAAGTATTTGACATCTCTATTGTTCATCATGGACTTCATCACTCCCCTTCGCCGCATAAAGGCTTACTGGAGCTCTACAGAACGTCAAAAACCGGCATAATTGTTTTTGAAGGCCTTGACAATATAATTACAAGATTGGGAAAAATCATGGGTATCGGTGAAAATTACGAGCTTGCGGCAGTCAAAGGGGGCAATTATAAATTCGGCGGTTTTAAAAACAGCGGCATACCTAATTTTGTTTACAGATGGACAAATAATGAAGTCTATAAAACCATTGCAAGTTTTGAACCCAGAGCAAAGCCCTGTATTACGTTCTTTTATGGTTTGGAGATACCTTTTAAAAGACTGAAAAGCAAAAAAAACAAACTTCCTTATTTGATTGCATTTTTTTCATTTCCCTTTTTATTTCTATTTTTTATCATTTTTCATAGATTTTTCAGCAACAGGTATGCATTTTTTATAAAAAAACCGGATATTAAAAAAGAACACTTTAAATGGTTGAAATTTACTGATAACAAGATCATCCCTGATAATGATTACATAAAAAATATAATAAAATGACAGAATTCAATATAAAAAAAATAATCAACGATTTTAAAAATTTTGACTCCGCATTTATTGATGCATCATCAATAATATATTTAAATAAAATAAATTTACTTAACAGACTTTCAAAAACTTTAAAATTATATACATTAGATAAAATAATAACTGAAACCGGCATTATAGATATGAATTTAATTATCTGTAAATCAAAAAAGACTATTTCAATAAGCAATGATGATCTTTTATTAAAATGCACAATCGAAAAAAAAATTCCTGTTATATCTGATGATAAGAAAATTCTAATAAAAGCCGGAAAAAACAATTTAGATTATTACAACTCCATAATGATGATACTTTTTTTATTTTATAAAAATGTCATCAATAATGACAATTACACATTATATATCTGTGAATTAAAAAAAATTGCAAGATATTCCGATGATATATTTTTAAAAGCAGATAGATTTTTTAAGGAATTATCAAAAATTCGGTAGAAATTAACTTTTTATCATTTTATCCTTATTAATTGCTTCCATCCTTACTTTCATTCTTTCAATGTCTTTTTTAATGATCTTTTTTCTTATTTTGTTTAAAAAATCAAAAGCAAAAGCATAAAAAGCCAGCTTATATTTTATTTTACCCTCATCCATGATTGCTCTGATATCTGTTTTAATTATCTCTTCCCTATCATACATATCCATTTTGATATAAAAAAATTTAGGCATGGAAATTGAGGTATCTATAATTTTCTTAGAAATATCATTTTGATTCAAATCATGTTCAATCAAATAATCCTTGACCGCCAAATAAAAAATCTGTAAATTCTGATAGCTTAAAAAGGTGAGTTCAACCAGTAAATTTCTGAAATACTCTGCTCTTTCGGCAGCCAAATTTTCTTCGGCTGTTTTTGCCATATGTTCGAGCCTCGGATGTAAAATTATTTCAATCTGATCAAGATTTTTATAATTTTTCTTCCATATATCAATGCTTTCCATAAATGCCTTTCTACCGAATTTCAAAACCAGACGTTCTTCAAAAGTAGTATTCTCATATTTATCATATTCTTCAACTAAAATCTGATAAATTTTCCCAACTATTAAATCATCATCAGTTTGAGAAAAAATTAAAAAATTAAACAAACAGAAGAAAATAATTGAATATTTTTTATAAGACATTTTAAAAGACTCCGATAATTATTAATATATATCAAAAATTGTTGAAAAACAATATTTTTATATTTTTTTATACGGAGAAATTTATGAAAAAGTCCTCTTTTATTATCATTTTATTTTTATTTTGTTCTTTTATATATTCACAAAGCTCAAGTGATTATTTTTTTAAAGGCTTGGACCTTGAAGCAAAAGGTTTATATCCGGAAGCAATACAAATGTATACAATGGGCTTAAGTCTTGCGCCGAATTCATACGAATTATATAACAGCAGGGGCATTGCATACAAAAAAAACAGGGAATATGAAAATGCCATAAGAGATTATACTAAAGCAATAAAAATCAATGTAGGATTTGTATTTGCATATAACAACAGGGGTATCTGTTATTATTTAATTAAAGACTATCATAAAGCTTCAAAAGATTTTGAAAGAGCAATTCTTTTAAATCCTCATTTCGGTTATTACTATTTTCTATTCATGGTCGCTTCTTATAAAATTTCAAATCAAGCTTATAAAGATGCCTTATATACGCTAAAAAGCAATAAAGAATTGATAACCGATAAATGGCTATATCAGATCGCAAAATACTTATCAGGCGAAATAACTATACGAAAGCTTTTAAACAATGCAGACAGCTCAATAGAAAAGTTATGTGAAGCTTATTTTTACATAGGATTTAAAAGCCGTACTGAAAAAAGGTTTTGCAGAGCAAAAAGGTACTTTAAAAAATGCATTAAAACTGACCAGAAAAATTTTATCGAATATGAACTTGCTTTGAAGGAATTAAAAAAGAAATAATTCAAAATTGATCTGTTTTTTTTATATTTATTACATCATCAAACTTTATCGATATAAGTTTATCCCCTCTAAATAAAAAATCATAACAATTATCATATCCTGAACATTTTCTTAAAACATATGTTATCAAATCTTTTTTATCGACAAATTTATCTATAAGTGATGGATCTTTTTCAATCTCATATCTGTAGATTTCATTTACAAATATTTTAGCTTTTTGAGGATTTTTCTCAAAGAAATATTCCAATGAACAGGAGTCCTTGCTGCATACATTGCAGAAAGACTTATCACAATCTGTTATTATATAAACCTGTTTGCCATTTATAAGCTTGCCGACAATTTCCACTCTTGTCATTTTATGAGGATCAAAATCATCATTTTTCTTTTTCTTGGACATAATATGCTCCAATGAATTAATATTATTTTATATATTTGATAATATTTTTAATTTTATAATTATATAATAATTTTTTCTATTATTATTTATAAAATACTTAATAATAGCATTAATAATAAAAATTTATTAAATTTTTATTATTATGTAATTTTCTTTAAAGTTTTTTGATTATAATTAATTTTTAAAGTAAAATATAATAAATTGAATGAATATAGAATAATTAAAAAAAGATAAAATAAAATCACCAGTGAACACAAAGAGAACTTAGAGATTTTAACTTTTGTTTAATTTTAATTTAAAATAATATAAAAATAATGTGTTCTACTTGTGATTTAAATGAAAAATTTTTCTATTTATTAATTATTCTAAATTTGAATTAAATTTATAATTGACAACTATGATAAACAATAAAATTACTAAATTTAACATAAATAATGAATATTTTTGGTATCCTTTGGATAATTTGGCAAAAATATTCCCTACAAACAGTTCTGTCAGATTGACAACTCTATTCAGGTTATCAGTTTCTATGAATGCACCAATTAAAATTTCAATTCTTCAGGATGCTTTTAATCATTTATTAAAAAGATTCCCTTATTTTAAAGTTCAATTAAAATCCGGTTTTTTTTGGTATTATTTTCAATCAAATCCAAATATTCCTAAAATTATGGTTGAATCAAAATATCCATGCATGAATATGTCTTTTAAAAAAAATGGAGTTCTTCCTTTTCGCTTAAAAGCTTTTAAAAACAGAATTTCTGTTGAATTTTCACACATTTTAACTGACGGAACAGGTGCATTGTCATTTTTAAAAGCACTTATTGCCGAATATCTAAAATTATCAGGTGTAATGATAAAAAACTTGGAAGATATAATTAATATAAATGATAAACCCGATGAAAAAGAATGGGAAGACAGTTTTCTTGAACATTATCATAAAAATATTCCAAAACCGCATAATGGATCTAAAGCTTATCATATTCCTTATAGGTTAATTGAAAAGGGAAAATACTATATTACAACAGGTATTTTACCTCTGAATAAAATTATTAAAATTACAAAAGAAAAAAATGTATCCATTACAGATTTTTTTGTTTCCTTATTTTTTGAAGCGATTCAAAATTTATACTTTTCAAATAGTATAAAAAATAAAAACAGAAATCCGATCTGTATATCGATACCTATAAATTTACGTAATATATATCCATCAAGTACCTTGAGAAATTTTTTTCTGACGGTTACCCCGGAAATTGATCCAAGATTAGGCAAATTTAGTTTTGATGAAATTTTACAAAAAGTCCATCATTTTTTACGCATAGAAATAGATAAAAAATATATTAATCAACAAATTAAAAGGAATGTTGGCGGTGAAGTCAATCCTGTAATACGTGTTTTACCGCTTTTTATTAAAAATTTAGTATTATCTTTTATTTATTCAAGAGAAGACAAGCTGGTTACAAGCAACTTTTCAAATTTAGGAAAAGTAACATTACCAGAGACCATATCCGATTATATAAGTGGATTTGACCTCTATCCTCCTCCAAATCCAAACTATAAAATTTCTTGTACGGCAATTAGTTTTAAGGACAGACTGTCTATAACATTTGGTAAATTAATTGAAGAAACAGATATTGAAAGATTTTTTTTTAAAAGACTCATAATGATGGGAATTCCTGTTAAAATTGAAACAAATTAGGAGTTATTATGCCATATTGTTCAAGATGCGGAATTGAAGTGGACAATCATGTTAAAAATTGCCCCCTATGCAATGCTGAAATACAGCATTTAGATAAAATACCTGCTATACCCGGTATTTTTCCTGATGATAATTTAAAAACAGATGATTATTATATACCTTTTGAAAAGAAAAAAAAAATCATCTGGTCAATTTTCTCTTTTCTGCTTGCAACCGCTTTATTGATAATTTTTGCAGTAAATTTTTTATTAAGCAAAACAATAACATGGGCATGGATTCCTCTTTTTTCACTTCTTTTCGCATGGGGTATTACAGCTATAATATATTATTTATATAAAAAAATATTTTTATTTCTTTTGTTCATTTTCATTTTAACATCTGTATATTTATTTTTTTTATTCCTGGTTATTAAATTAATTAATTTGTTTATTTTATTAGCTTTTCCTGCCCTGATTGTCATATTTACTAATATAATAATTGTCTTTTTATTATGCAAAAAAGCAAAGAAAAAAGGTTATAATATTATCGGATTTATTTTATCAGGTTCTGCACTACTTTGTATCGGTATTGATATAATTATTTCATTTTTTATTACATCAAAAATTATTTTGACATGGTCAATTGTAATAGTTTCTTTACTGTTGCCTTTTGTATTGTTTTTTTTCTATATTCATTATATATTAAAATGGACTCCTGATATTAATAAAATATTTCATATATAAATCATTTTATTAACAATAAAAACCTTTTTTATAAAATCAAAAAATATTCAAACAATTTTTTAAATTGTAAAAAAAGATACTCTTATATATACAATAAGTTTTTTTTATGTTACTTTAAATATATAATATAACTTTTAAAGTTTTATATATTTGCAATAAAAAGATTAATTTCTTTTAAGATATATTATATTCCTTTTTAAGCATATTTTAAATTTAATTATTTTCTTAATAAAGTATTGAATTAGCATTATTTTAATAATTTTTACTCAATTAGAACTTTAAAATCTTATATGATTTTTTTGTCGTATTAGATTATTTTAAATGATTGATTACAAAAATTGAGAAATTTAAATTTATTAAAAAGAACTATAATTTTAAATGAGGATGATAGTATATAC
>JAFGQB010000001.1 GCA_016935915.1 Spirochaetota bacterium | reverse complement strand
CAAGTTCTTTGATTATCCCGCTTTTCAGGTCAAGCACCCAGCCATGTATATGAATTTTATTTTTTTTGTCTTTTTCAAGAGCCTTTTCTAAAATTGATGTTTTTAAAAGGGTCTCAATCTGCTTTATTACGTTGAGCTCGGAGATACGGTTTAGTTTGGCGCTGAGTTCGGAGATTGAGTCAAGTTCTTCTTTATTGCTCATGATTATGTCTTTTATGGGCCTTAGCCAGTTTTCAACCAGCCCGTCCGCATGGCTTGTATAAGCGGCTGTTATACCTCCGCAGTCATAATGACCGCAGATTATTATATGTTTGATATTAAGCTGAAAAAGTGCATATTCAACAACAGAGAGAATGTTCATGTCCGTCAATGAAATCTGGTTTGCAATGTTCCTGTGGACAAACATCTCGCCGGGCAAAGTCTGAGTAAAGGTGTCCAGAGGCATTCTGCTGTCTGAACAGCCTATATATAGAAATGGAGGTTTTTGTGACTTTGCAAGATTTTTAAAGAATTCAGGATTCATTTTTTTTTGTTTTTTTGTCCATTCAAGATTGTTTTTCAATAGATCATCGTAATTATGATATTTCACTTAAAAAACTCCTTTTTTTAACGTTTTATGGGGCTTAAACACCCCTGTTTTCGCTTTATTAAATAAATTAAAAAATCTTTATTATATCAAATAGTTGATTTAAGTTTTTAATTTCATAATCTGGCTTATGCTCACTGTTATTTGGTTTATTGTCCCTATTTACCCAAATAGAAGTAATTCCTGCTTTTATTGCTCCGCCTATATCACTAATCAAACTATTCCCGATCATTATAAATTTATTTTTATCTTCTTTAAAATGATTTATTGCATGTTCAAAAATTTCCTTATTCGGCTTTGCTGCATTAATTTCGCCTGATATCACAATTAAATCAAAATAAGATTTTATTCTGCTGCCGTTTATTTTTTCCCATTGAAGATCCGGAGCGCCGTTTGTGATTAAACCCATTTTATATTCTTTTTTCAATTTTTTTAAAACTTTAAATGTTTCGGGATAAGGTATATGCCTTTTCCTTCTCTCAATATTGAATTTATCTGACAACTTTTCAGCCAGACCATTAGTATTAATCCCGAACTCCTTTAATGCATTATCCCAGGAGTTGATTCTGTAGTAGTTTTTCAGTCCTTCCAGTTTTTTTAAATTAGCACTGTCCCCGATAAAATTAGCCCAGAGACCTTCCCATGAACTTATGCCTATTTCAACACAGTACTGATAGGCAGGTAGGGATTTCCATATTTCCCTTGCCTTTAATTTAACTGTTCTTACAAAATCCTTAACATTTACATTGTATCCTGCCAATAATTTAGCCGTTTCAATCATTGCATCGGTTGCCGAGTCTTCTTCAATTATAAGTGTATCATCCAGATCGAATAAAAGTATTGTTTGTTTTTTCATGTATTATTTAATTCTTTTTAAAACCTTATATTTTTATAATATTATATTTAAAAGTTAATATAATTTTATTGATTCTGATAGTAATTAATTTAATTGATTAAATCAAGATTTATTATGTGAATATAAATTAAAAAAAGCGTTAACAGAGAAAGTCTTTTGCGCAAAAAAAATGCAGAAGCGTT
The DNA here is from genome assembly GCA_016935915.1 of Spirochaetota bacterium. Taxonomy (GTDB): domain Bacteria; phylum Spirochaetota; class GWE2-31-10; order GWE2-31-10; family JAFGQB01; genus JAFGQB01. The sequence continues at coordinate 2,042 of JAFGQB010000001.1, read as the reverse complement.
TAACCCGCTTTTAATAAGTTTTTAGAAATAATATATTTGTAACTGATGTTTATAGTTTATAATCCAAATGTTTTGGTCAAAAAAACAGCTGTCCACATCAGAATAAAACTGATAATAATAGTTGCATTGCTGACTGTGCCTATGAATTTACTGTCATAACCGAACTCAACAGAATAGGGTAAAACTGCAAGGCTTACAGGCAGAGAAAAACCTAAAAGTAATGTGATCTTGAATAACGGATCAAAAGGCATGAAAAAAAACATAATAATGCCTGTAATTATTCCGATTGAATACCTCATTAAAATGACAGAGATCATTTTTTTCAATGTGCTTTTGTCAAAGTCAAAGCTTAAATAAATACCGAGAAGCAAGAGACATAAAGGCATGTTCGCTTTAGCAATGACCTTTGTTATGTCAAGGAAAAAAGCAGGGATGGGGACTTGAAGAATCGCAAGTGTCAAGCTCATTATATATGCAAGAAAAGGAATAGAACTTAAAACTTTTAATACAAGTTTTTTAAAATCAATTTTTGCCTCACCTTGAGCGAAAATGCTTGCTATGATGAAGTTTGACCCAAAGACTATGAAAGCGTTGCCCATATCAAACATTCCAAAATGTTTTAAGCCTTCCTGACCCCAGATCATTTCTACAAGAGGATATGCAAAAAGACCAATATTAAAAGCTGCAGAAAGCATTACCAATGTTCCTTTTTCTTTTTTTTGCATTTTCCTGAAGACAAATAATGCCAGGAAAGTCATTAATAATCCATAAAGTACACAGATTAAAGGAAGAAATAATATTGAGTAATCTATTTTAATATTGCCGAAAGTGGAGATCACAACTGCAGGCAGAGTAAAATTAAAAACGATTCTTGATATTCCTTCACCGTCGGTTTCTTTTACAATTCCTGTTTTTTTTGCTGTAAAACCAAGAGCAATAATTATAAGGGAAATTAAAAAGCTTAAATTGATGTTTGTCATTTGTTCATCTGGTTGTTATATAATAAAAAATATTAATACAATAAAAAAGGAATTAATGAAACAATTAATTTTTGTTGTTTATTGATAATGATATTGTCCATTGAGTCCTTGATATACCCATGTATTTTAAGAATTTCGGCTTCATATCGGTATCTTCAATATATGACCATTCATTGATAACTTTTATACCGTCGGCATATGATTCCAGCTCAAATGCATTTTTAATACCGAAATTATATGAAGAACCGGCATTAAGACCAAGCAGTCTTTTTATTTTCATTTCTATTATTTTTTTCCAGATTCCGTGTGTATATTTTTCAATTACCACTTCTAAAACAATTTGTGATTGAACAAAGTTTTCTGATATAGCCTTAAAAAACTTTATTACTTCATTTTTTGGAAGATACATAAATAAACCTTCTGCAAGTAATAAAAAGTTTCTGTTTTTTTGGGAAGCAATTTTTTTAATCCAGGAAAGGTCAAGTACAGACCTTCCTATAAGTTCATAAGTAAGCTTTTTATCCAATATTTCTTTTTTAATCTTAATGATTTCAGGAAGACCAAGTTCAATATAATTGCATTTTTTATTGTCAATTCTCCAGAATCTTGTATCAAAACCGCAGCCGAGATTAATTACAGTAGGGGAAGCATGATTTGAAATAAAGTTATCGGTAATTTGATCATATTTCCTTGCTCTTAATGCAATATAGTTAGTTAATGATGTTGGAAGTTTTCTTTTTAATTCTTTTCCCTATTAATCTATAAATTTCTTCTTTATTTCTTTTCCCAATTTCCCATATTTCAATTATTTCAATATTATCATTTATTAATCTATAAATGATTCTATACTTCTTGTTATTAATATATAATTTATAAAATCCTGTTAAATTAATATTATATTTATTTCCTAAAATTTCTCCTAAAAAAGGATTATCTGATAATTCTTTTAATTTTTTATTAACAGTAAGAGATTGAAAATACTTTTTGTTTTCATATTTGTTCAGTCTGTTGTTTTTATGCAATTTTTTTAATCCTGTAAGAAAAATGTATTTGAATCTTTTT
>JAFGQB010000044.1 GCA_016935915.1 Spirochaetota bacterium | reverse complement strand
CCGGTTATGTTTGCGCCATTAATGTAACAAGTCATTTTCCATGTTTTGTCACCATTCTGTCTAACCATTTTGCCCATACCGCTACCAGTAATACTGGTAAAGGTAATTGTACAGAGGTCGTTGATCTGGAAAAGTTTGTCTTCAGAAGCATTTCCAGTAAAAGTGGTAACATTGTAAGTTCCTACTGCTTTTACAGAAATAGCATCTTCGCCAACATCTGGGATTTTAACGCTTGATACTGTAGCATTACCGCCGTAGAAGTGGATACCGTCGCAAGCAGGAGCGCCGATTGTACAATTTCTAACTGTACCGTTAGTGATTGTAAAAATAGGATCCTGGCTTTCTGTCTGACTGCCGTCGCCCATGCCTGTAGCATAGATTGTCTGTCCGCCGCCGTCCCATGTTGAACCATTAACTGCGATAGTACAGGAAATGGTCAATCTGGTTCCGTCAGATTCATCCAATACGTTTAAACTGGATGATTTTTCATCCTTGTTGAAAGGATTACAGCTGAACCATACAATCATTGAAACAATGACTGCAGCTGCTAAAAGTAAAATTAAGCCTTTTTTCATTTGAAATCTCCTTTTTTATATTTTAAAGGATATTAAATATCCTTTTTTTTAATAAATTTGTTTTTATAAATTTCAACTATTTTTTTATCAATTTATAAGTTCTTAAGCTTATAAAAAATTTTTATAATTTTTTAACTTTATATTAAATATAAACTATAAATAGTATTTATAAATCAGGGTTTGCTTTATTATAAGCTAAGTATTTTACATAATTTTGTTTAAGGGATTTCCTTAAATCAATATGAGAGATTTTTGATTATGATTTTTATATGATTTTTTGAAGAATTTGATGAAATTTAAATAAAATTTTAATTAAGTATATTAATTTTCTTTTACTTTATATTTATTGCAATAAATTTTTATATTATACGTTATAATATCATATGACCAAAGAGAAAAAGAATTCAATTTCAGAATTTTTTAGAAAAGAATACAATAATCTTAAAAATTATGTGAATAGACAGATTAATAAATATGATTACATGGACAGTGAAGATATAATCCAGGATGTAATGTATAACATTTTTAATAGGGCTGATTTTACAATTCCGCTTGATAAACTGGCTGGTTATATCTATAAATCATTAAAAAACAGGATAATTGATCTATTTAGAAAAAAAAAGGTACGACAATTGTCGCTTGATAAAACAATTAAAAACGATACAGATTGTTCCCTTTATGATCTTTTATATGATGAAAAGATTGATATTTATGATGAAATTATTAAAAAGGAAATTTTTGCGGTCATTAATTCTTTGGATGAAAATTCAAAGACCATTTTGATCGCAACTGAGTTTGAAGGCAGAAAGATGAAGGATTTGTCTCAGGAACTGGATGTTCCTATAGGGACTTTGTTATCAAGAAAATCGCGGGCGATTGATAAAATAAAAGATAAATTAAGAGATTATTATTTTTAATTTATCAAAAAAAATTTTTAAAAAAACTTAAGGAGATAAATATGTTTTGTACAGATAGTTTTAAATCAGGACAAAATAAAGGAAGATTCATTTTTAAAATCATAGGTTATGCTTTTTTAGGGATTATGGCAGCAGTTATATTTGCTTTTATTTTTTCCGTTTTGGTGATGTATATCTGGAATCATTTGATAACGGATATCTTTGGATTGAAGACAATAACATTCTGGCAGGCGTTTCTGCTGATAATTTTGGCGAAGTTACTCTTCGGTCATTTCGGTCCGCATTCGAAACATCCCCATGAGCATATAGAAAGGAAATTGAAAAATAAATTTTATAAGGATTTTCATCCTGAATTAAATAATGAAGAGAGAAAGAAATATTATGAGCATTATAAAAATTTCTGGGAAGAAGAGGGTAAAAAAGCCTTTGATGAATATGTAAAAAAGCAAGAGAAATGATCGATATAAAAAAGGAGCTGCCTTTATAAGACAGCCCCTTTTTTTATTCTTGACATTTTTATTTATTATCTGATAAATAGTTTATCATGCTTAAAACATTCAATTTTTTATTAACAGGTTTAGTTTTGGGCTTTACTTCAGGTATTTCTCCAGGACCGTTATTTACTCTCTTAATTTCAGAAACCTTAAAGTCTGGGAAAAAAGGCGGAATAGCGGTAGCTTTGGCGCCATTAATAACCGATGCCCCTATCGTATTGTTTGTACTTTTTATTCTGACAAATATAAAGGGCAACAGATACATTATATCCGCTTTTGCATTTTTAGGTGCGGCTTATCTAATATATCTTGCAATATTGAATTTCAGGATAAAAGGATATTCTGCAGATGATTCAGGTAACAAGCATTCATTAAAGCAGGGGGTAATTACTAATTTTCTTAATCCTCATCCCTATATGTTCTGGCTTACCATTGGCAGTGCTTTGATCATTAACAGCTTAAATGTCAATATAGCGGCTTTGATTTTATTTTTAGCCGGTTTTTATTCAATGCTTGTAGGTTCGAAAATTTTAATTGCTTTATTTGTCGATAAGGCTAAAACATTGATAAACAGTAAGCTGTATTTAATCATAATGAAAATTCTTGGAGCTGTATTGATTGCTTTTGCGTTTGTGATCGCATATGACGGAATAAAGCTTTTGATTTAAATATTAATTCTTTGCCAGATTAAGTCTGTAAATTTCTCTGTAAATAATTCCTATTGAGATTGAAGGGCTGATTGTGTATTCATCACCGAGCCGTTTTATTTTTTCAGAATCATAATCATCTGGGTTATAAATAACAAAATTTGTCCTATACCCGGATAAACTAAATCTTAGGCTTATTCCTATTTTTTTATTCGGGAAAATGAATAGTCCGAGATTCAGTGTTAAAGGAAAGAAAAATGATTCTTTATTTGTCATTT
>JAFGQB010000276.1 GCA_016935915.1 Spirochaetota bacterium | reverse complement strand
CCGACAACTTTTATTGTAGCATCCGGTGAAAATGTAGGTCTTCCTCCGGGCAACCAGGGTTCAAGCGAAGTGGGACACCTTAATATGGGCGCAGGTCGCATTGTTTATCAATCATTGGTAAGGATAAATTTAACTATAGAAGATGGATCTTTTTTTAAAAATGAAGTTTTTATAAACGGATTGAACAAAGCAAAAAAAAATAATTCAAATGTACATATATGGGGTCTTGTTCAGGATCAGGGAGTTCATTCACACAATGATCACCTGATTGCATTGTTAAAACTGGCAAATGAGCTAAAACTTCAAAAAGAACAGGTTATCATCCATGTTTTTTCAGACGGCAGGGACACACCGCCCCAATCAACAAAAGAGTATATAAAAGTTATTGAAGAATCCATTAATAAATACAACATGGGAATATTCGGTTCTATAACAGGCAGATATTACTCTATGGACAGGGATAACAGATGGGAAAGAGTTAAATTAGCATATGACATGCTTATTTCTGGAAAATCAGAAGGCAGTTATACTAATATATATGATGCTGTTGATGATGCTTATAAAAACGGCGAAAATGATGAATTCATCAAACCAAGAACAATAAACGGTTTCAAACCGGTTAATGATCATGATACTGTTATATTTTTTAACTACAGACTTGACAGAACAAGAGAGTTAACAAAAGCATTTGTACAAAACAACTTTAAAGAATTCGATACAAAAAAGCTTCAAGATATTGACTATATATGCTTTACAGAATATTACGAAGGTGTTGCAGATTCAAACAGGGCAAAAGTAACAATTGCATTCCCTCCTAATGACCTCTGCAATTTGTTCGGACAGTTTTTGGCAGATAACGGATTGAAACAGTTAAGGATTGCAGAGACTGAAAAATTTGCCCATGTTACATTCTTTTTCAATGGTCAATCTGATATTATATTTAAAGATGAAGAGAGGGTATTAATCCCATCTCCAAAAGTTGCAACATATGATTTGCAACCTGAAATGAGCGCTTATGAAGTAAAGGACAATGCAATTAAATTAATTAATGAAGAAAAATATGATGTTATTATTTTAAACTTTGTAAATCCTGATATGGTAGGACACACAGGGATATTTGAGGCTGCTAAAAAGGCATGTGAAGTAGTGGATGAATGCGTCGGGGAAGTTATAAGCGCAATACTAAAGAAAAACGGTGTTGTATTCTTAACATCCGATCACGGTAATGCCGAAATGATGATGGATTACACAACAAAATCAGTAATGACAGCTCATACAACAAATTTAGTCTGGTTTACAGTAATATCAGATGATCCGGACTTACAAAAAAATAAAATATCGTTAAAATCAACCGGCGGAAATCTTGCCGATGTGATTCCAACAATGATAGATGTTATGAATTTAAAAAAGCCGGCTGAAATGACTGGCAACAGTTTAATTGAAAAACTTTAATTTAAGATTTGATCGCTTTTTCAATAGCAGAAATTACTCTTTCCGGTTTAAAGGGCTTGACAATAAAATCCCGTACACCAGCTTTGATTGCTTCAACAATAAGCTGCTGCTGTCCAAGAGCAGAACAAATGATAATTTTAGCACTTTTATCTATTTCAAAAATCTTATGCATTGCTTCCAAACCGTTCATATGAGGCATTGTTATATCAAGGATTACAATATCAGGTCTGTATCTTTGAAATCTTTCAACTGCTTCCAATCCATCTGAAGCTTCTGCTACCACTTCATAACCCTTTTCAAGCAATATTTCTTTTTGAACCATTCTCATAAATGACAAATCATCTGCAATTAAAATTCTAATCGGCATTGTAACCCCTTTTAATAAACAAACTTTTGATTATTATAACATATTTCTAAAAAAAATCCATTTATTTTTTTTATTTTTTGTATTTTTTAAAAAAAATGGTTAGATGCTTTTTAAAACATCTAACCATAATATTTTTTATATAAATTTCAATTAAAATGTAACTTTACCGACTCCTGCCCATGCAGGTACGATCACTGGAATCTGATCAACCGGGTCCAAAGTATAACTGTAATATGATCTGGCTTCAGGTACCGGTCCTCTTTCTTCAATAGGATGATTGCAGTCAACAAGGATATTATTTCTTTGAACTATATATCCTTCTGTACCGCTGAATATATATCTGCCCGGGTTATTGACTGAATACATATAATTATTTTCCATAAGCACTCCAGCACCCATTACAGAAACCACGCCATAGCTGTTGTCATAATAATAATTATTATATACATGTACCGGGTTTCCAAATCTTACTCTCGGGTTTCTCTGATCCGACATATTGAAATAATTATGGTGATAAGTTACATGTAATCTGCCGATGTCCTGAGGACCATTGGCATCGTCATGTCCCAAGAGACATGTTTTGTCATGATCATGGAAATGGTTCCATGATACAGTAATTAAATCAGAACCTCTCTTGATATCAACAGCACCGTCATCTCCGTTATATAATTCACAATGGTCAATCCAAACATGGTGTGTGAACATTTGAACATTGATCAGGTCATCTGAAGCACCGGTTATTATCAAATTCCTGATTATAATATTATGCACCGCATCAGCCGGAGGGGATGTAATATTATCATCCACAATTAAACCCATTGTTAATCCGCCACCTGATAAAGTTGCATTTGAACCAACACCAAGAATTGATTTGTCTGAAGTAACATGGTACATACCGTCATTATCGCCGGTAGGAAGATTGATGGTTCCCTGAACTCTTATTATATAAGGACCGGTTCTTGATATGTAATCAATGAACTCGGAAGTCGAGGTTACAGTTACTGTAGGTCCTCCTGCACCTCCTGTAGTAGCACCATGACCATAACCTGAAACTGTAGCAAAACCAACCATACTGGTATCACCGGTTCCTTTTATCATATCATTTTCATCTAAGCTCATATTGGATGAAAATGATTTTTCCTGCTGTCCAAAAGGATTACAACTGAACCATACAATTAAAGCTATAATGCTTAGTACAGCAAGGATAATAAATTTACCTTTCTTCATTAAATATTCCTCCTTTTTAAAATAATATAATTAAAAATTATATTTTCTTAATCTTTATAATTAAAAAAATATTTGAATAATATATTAAAAAAATGAATAATTAAAAAGAATAAAGCAAGATAATATTAAGATGTCAAAAAAGATGTCTGTACTTTAAAATATTTTAATCCTTCAATTTAAAATAATATATTTAGATTTATTTTACTATTAATAATTTGATATTTCAACATAAAAAATCATTTTTTTAATTAAATATATGATAAACTTTAAAATTTCCAATAACTTTAAAATAATTATTAAAATGTAAGCATAATTGACAAAATTTAGTATAAATAATATATTAAAATAGAATTTTTTTATGAATGAAAATGCAGAAATTTTAGATAAAATTTATAAATACAAAAAACTCATATTAT
>JAFGQB010000275.1 GCA_016935915.1 Spirochaetota bacterium | reverse complement strand
ATATTTTGAAACTAAAAAAAACCTTAGATTCTCTTTTAATCATATTTTACAATTTCTATCTTGACAGATAATAAAAAAAAAAGAATAATGCTTGCATTCAAAGGAGTTATTTTTTGTTTTTCTACAGAAATAAACTTATCAAAAATGCTCAAATAAAAGGCATTGTTATTTTTTCAATGGCTTTATTGGGAGCAATAATACTGGGTTTGATTTTAACAAGCATCAATGACATGAAAAAGATCGAAGCTCTTCTGGAGTCTAAACTGCCTGCTCTGCCGAGTAAGGTCTTTGACAAAAACGGAGAGCTTATCACCGAGTTTTACTCTGATGAAAAAAGAGATCTTGTCACGCTTGACATGGTGCCGGACCATCTAGTAAAGGGGCTGATACTTTATGAAGATGAATCCTTCTATCATCATCACGGATTCAATATTATAGCCATCGTAAGAGCCGCAATCGGAAATTTATTCGGCAGACCAGTTAGCGGCGCCAGCACATTGACCCAGCAGCTTGCAAGAACGCTTTTTTTAACCAACAGATTTACATGGACAAGAAAAATCAAGGAGCTCTGGATATCCGTACAGCTCGAAAAAAAGTATTCAAAAAATGAAATTTTAACCCTCTATTTGAACCATGTACCTCTGGGATACGGCACAAACGGAGTTCAGGCTGCAAGCAGATTTTACTTTGATAAAAATGTAGAAGACATCAATCCAGCAGAATCAGCTTCAATTGTAAGTCTCATATCCAATCCCACTCTCTATTCGATTATAAAATTTCCCAAGAACCACAGGGGAAAACAAAAGCTTGTTTTAAAAAAAATGGTCAAATCAGGCATAATAACCGCTCTCGAATCGGACAACAATTTCAATAAATTCTGGCTGGACTTTCAGTCAAGAACAACCACGGCAAGAGGGGCGTTCTACAACAGGGAAGACAAAGCTGCGTTTTTTACTGATTGGGTTCTTCAGGAAATACAAAAAGAACTGCCCAATGTTAATCCTTTCAGGGATGGATTAACCATCTATACAACCCTTGACTTAAGATGGCAGCAGCTTGCAGACGAACTGATGAATGAAAGGCTCGAAAGACAGCAGAAAATTTTTGAAGAGGATCAGATCAGAACATTCAATATAGTGCAGAATGCGGTAATGGACTCAATTGAACTTTTATCAGATGCTTTTTCACTTGTTAATGTTAAAACTGCATCAACAAGACTTGCCGACAAGGTAATGGTTGAATTCAATAAAGATTACAATGGCGCAATAAATCTTATATCGCAGGCATTAGGAATAAATCTACTGGACAATGTTACTGAAATACAGTTCAATAAGACCGAACAGGCTAAAAACTTGATGAGTGAAGTTCAGGGAGCATTCATTGTCCTTGATAATGAAACAGGTCAAATTTTGACCATGTACGGCGGAAAAAATTTTGATCCCAATTACAGATTCAATTATGCTATGCAGAGCAAGAGACAACCCGGATCGGCATTTAAACCTCTCATTTACTCTGCTGCATTTGACGAAGGTATTATAACTCCGGCAGATATCATAAAGGATGAAGAGTACATATTTACTTTCGGGTCCGAAGATGAAGAAGAATGGTATAAACCGGTCAACTACGGGGAAAAATTTCACGGAAGGGTAAGCATAAGAAGAGCATTAAGAAGAAGCCTCAATATTCCCGCATTAAAGATATTTTACCCTATGCGGGAAAATGACTATAAAAGCGGTATTGACAGAGCAGCATTACTGCTTGGAATAAATTCACAATCAGAAATAAACAGAAGGATTCCGGCAGAGCTAAGTACAATTTTAGGCACATGCTCAGTTTCACCTATAGAAATGGCTGTTGCATTTTCCACATTTGCCAATTTAGGAAAAAAAAGAATACCCAATTCGATCATAGAGGTCAAAGACAGGGATGGTAAAGTCATTTACAGCCCGTGGAAAGAGCTTCAAAAATATTACAGGGAAAACAATAAAAAACTTCAGATTATAAACCAGGGCAATGCTTTCATTATGACAAACATTCTTAAAGAAACCTTAACATCTGACGGAACTCTCTCTGCACAAAAAATCAAACTTTTGGAAGACGGAAAAAGATTTCCCAATGTAGAATTTGCTGCAAAAACAGGCACAACTCAAAACTGGAGCGATGCATGGGTAATAATTTATTCTCCTGCAATCACCACAGTTGCATGGATCGGATTTAAGGAGTACGGTTTAAGTTTAGGTTATGAACAGCCGGGTGCAAATGTATTAGGTTCTTTATGTCTTGAGTTTATGAGACAGTTTCATATGGATTATAAAGAACTAAGGTTTCCTGTTCCGGATTCAGGATTCGTCACAATGAAAGTCTGCAGAGAGTCTGGTTTAAAACCATCACAGGACTGTTCCGATGATACAATTTATTATGAATACTTCATTCCGGGACACACTCCCGAGGAAGAATGTACTTTCTGTAAACAAAATAAATACTTAACTGAAAAAAGCCTGAACATATATATGGATTTCTTTGATAAAAAGTTCTCTGATCAGGCATTTATCAAAAGAGATAATTCAGATGATATTTTTGATTTTAAAACAGCATCAGAGAGTGAAAGTGATCCATTGACTGTAACCGAGATAAGCGGAAAAAAAGACAAAAAAAGCTTATTGAATGAATTCAAAAGTTTTGAAACAAACCTCGAAGTTGATAAAGAGCTTATAAAAAGCGATATTTTCGAAGATGATAAAAATAAGACCCAAACCAAAGAACAGGATACTTCTAAACAAAGTTCCTCAAGTGCTCCTCTTGAAAGCACATTACAGAAAAATCAGATTAAATCAGATTTAACATCTGATAAAATAAAAATAAATTAAAAAAATATTAAATCAGGAAAAATTTTAATGCCGAAAAAAACCGCTTTATATGATTTTCATAAAAAATTAAAAGCCAATATTGTTGATTTTGCAGACTTTTATCTACCTGTATTTTATTCATCAATCCAGGAAGAGCATCAAGCAGTAAGGAATAATATAGGAGTCTTTGACGTATCGCACATGGGCAATATAATATTTGATTTCAGGTCTAAGGAAAACGCAGTTAGTTTTTTTAATTATCTTTTCCCAAATGATTTTTCCAGGGTTACAGCGGGAAAATGCATCTACAGTCCCATGTTAAATCACAAAGGCACTGTAATTGATGATCTTATAGTAATGTCCTTATCAGAAACCAGATATCATATAATAGTAAATGCTTCAAATATTGAAAAAGACTTCAAATGGATGAGTGATATTGTATCGGGATTTAATAATATAACAATTAAAAATGAATCCGATAAACTCTCTATAATCTCAGTTCAGGGACCGAAATCTGCCGTTTTTCTTGAAAAAGAATTTCATTATAATGTTACGAATTTAAAATCATTCAATCTGATCAAGGAAAAATTCAACAACAGTGAAATCATTTTATCCAGTACAGGTTATACTGGTGAAGAAGGATTTGAAATTATCATTGATAATGAACAAGCCATGAAACTTATGGATGAGATATATAATAAAGGTTTAAAATATAATGTAATGTACTGTGGACTGGGTTCGCGTGACACATTGAGACTCGAAGCGGGTCTGCCTTTATACGGACATGAACTTGATGAAGAACATTATCCTCTGCAAGCTAATATTTCATGGAGCGTTAAATTAAAAAAAGACAGCGATTTCATAGGCAAAAAAGAACTATTAAAAAATAAGGACAGTTTTAAGGAAATACTTGCAGGTTTTGAAGTTGCAGGAAAGGCAATACCCCGTAATAATATGAATATACTCGATGCTGACAATAAAATGATCGGATATGTTACAAGCGGTTCATACTCTCCTACCCTTCAGAAAAATATCGGT
>JAFGQB010000274.1 GCA_016935915.1 Spirochaetota bacterium | reverse complement strand
TTCAACAAGCAGTATGATCGAATGTACTATCCCTTTTTCCTCAATTCTATTTATTAAAATTTCTCGTAAAGCATTTATCATGTTGTCTATAGAATCATAGGATCCCGGGTCTATTTTTTTTATTTCTTCTATATAACCTTCCACTCCGAATAATTCATTCTGCAAAACAGCTAAGTTTTCCATACAAACGTAGGAGGATATTTCATCATGTGTATACTTATATTTGCTCTGCTCAATTAATGCCTTTATGTCATCATCCAGATCTTTTAATTCGATTAAAAATATTTCATGGAAAATTTTATTAATTTGTTTCATAATTATAAATTATTTATTTATCATATTAATTATAATTTAAAAATTATAAATTTACTATAAATAATTTATATATAAAATATTTTATATTATTTGAAAAAAAATTTTAAATTTTATAATAATTTGACAATTACTGATCAATTAATTATAATATCAAATATATTTTACCTTAAGTTTGGGGGTTTTTATGTACAGACAAAATCCTGGTCATATACTTAATGCATATATATATAGAAATTGGAATTTTATATATATTACCCGAAGATTTTTGAATGATATAATGCTCTCATTATTTAAAGACAAAATATTTGCTGAAAAAGTTGCAAATGCATCATCGGAACTGATTGAAAACGCATTTAAAAATTCCCCTGATGATAGTGATTTTAATATAATAATTGATGATAAAAAAAATGAAGTATTGCTGGAAATAAGAAATTACTCAAAAAGAGACAGCAAACAGTCATATAAAATTATACAGGATGAATTAAATAAAGTATATGCGGAAAGTGATCCGAAAGAATCATTTAAGAAAAAAATATTGGAATTTGTAAACAGTCCTGATGAAAACTTAATGCTTGGTTTTGCCAAGATCAGGCTGGAAACAGATGCGAGAATTTCTGCTGACCTTGAAGAAGGGGGCGTTATTTCCGTTAAAGCGCATTTTCCAAAATAATAAATTTATTTATAAATTATATTTGCTATTCTTTCACCGTATTTTTTAACCTTTTTTAAAAATTTTTCTCTTTTTGATTTTGATATTTCATTAATGCCGTTTAAAATCAAAAATTTTAGTTTTTTAATACCGCATAGTTTTAGGAAATTTGTTCCAAATAAAAATTTATAAGCAGGCTTTAAAAAAAGATGATAAAAGATGAATGGGCAGTTCATGGTAGTTATTATTGTTGCATTTTTTATAAAAGTCAGGTATTTTTCAACTTTATATCCTGGTCCTATGAAATATGCCCATTTTTTTAAAAAAACTTTATCAATAAAACCTTTTAATATTGCGGGTGTAAACCCCCACCATGTAGGAAATAAAAAGATTAAATGGTTTGAGTTTTTAATTTTTTCCTGATATTTTTTTATTTTAGGATCAAGATAACCTCCTTTATTATAAAGAGCAAGCTCTTGCTTTTTAAACACAGGATCAAATTTGTCCTTATTAAGATCAATCAAATCATAAGAAAAACCGCTTTTTTTCAGTCCTTTTATCAGATTCTGTAGTATCGCATAATTATAACTGCCTTCCCATGGATGTGAATATATTATTAAAATTTTCATAATTCCTCTTAAATATTAATCATTTTTTTTAATAAAAGATTGAACAATCTTAAACCTTTTATTATTATATTTTATATTGCTTATAAATTTTTTTTATTATAATATAAATTATTTAAAATGTTAAAATTAATATTAATTTTTTTTTTTAGAGGTGATTATGGCAAAAAAAGTCAAAGAAAACAGCGGTGAAAGAGTCAAACTTCAGAATGAATTAAAAAAACTCATAAAAAATATTGATGAAGAAGGCTTGATCTTTTTAATTAAACAGGCAAATGTAATATTGTATAATATGCAGGTTGATAAAATTAATAATATGCAGTTACAGAACCAGAAAAGCGGTAAAAACAAACCAAAAGCCAATGCTTATGACCCTATTGAAATTATAACAGGAGAAAACAACAGTAATTTTATAATAAGAATAGATACCACCAGAAAGTTTTTTTCGGTAGAGGATTTCAGGAGTATGGTTAAAATCTGTCAGCTTGATGTTAATGAAAAAGAGAAGGGAGCAAGATTATTCAGATGGCTTATGAATGAGAGGAAAGATTTCTTGATAGATAACAATATAAGAGATGGGAATAATCCAAATCTTAAGAACCTGATTGAAATGATTAAAAGCAGATATAAAATCGCTTCTAAATGAAAAGAAGTTATTCAATAGGCAGATTGCTTAAATATCAGAGCTGTGAAATAAAAAAAAGTTCGGATTTTAAATACCTGATAAATTTATATAATCATTCGGAAAATTTAAAAAAAGCAAGATTTGGTAAAAAGTGTTATTCATTGCTGCAAAAAGCCGGGATATTACCGGAAAATCTTGACAGATTTTATCATTTTTATAAGATACCAAGACATTCTTTTTTTCCTTTATTTTTAAAATTAAAAAAAGAACATATTGAAAAAATTAATTTTAAAAGAAAAGAAAAAAGTGAATATATATTAAAAAAAATGAGACAGATGCCTCTCAATATTCAGAATTTTATAAAAAATCTGGCAAATTATGAAAAATTATTGACCGGGAAAAATTGTCCTATATGGATAGAATGCTTTTATCCTAAAACTAAAAAAAAAGTCAATTCTTATTTTAATTATTCTTTATTGGACTGGTTAAAAGCTGTTGAAAATTATTTACAGTTATTATTAAAGAAATTTAAAAAAACCGATATGAGACAAATTAAAAGGATCTCAGCATATTTTATTTTAGATTTGCCGTTTAGTAACAATTCAATTGAACAGCTTAAAACAAATTTTAGACTCTTATCAAAAAAGTATCATCCTGACCATGGCGGGGATCCTGAAGTTTTTAAAAAAATAAAAGATGCTTTTGATTTTTTAATTAAAGAAGGAATCTATTTGAAATAGATGGGCTATGATTATTTTTTTTATTTTTCCGTAAAGCCTTTTTATTAAGTCTAAAAACTGCTGAATATAATTTTTTCCATATCTCATCGTGTAATCCTGTGCGGCATTAACCAAAGGGTAATCCTCTCCATATTTTTTTTTCAGCTCATCCCAATGAAAAACAACCCATAAATAGAGATCAGCTTCAGTTCTTCCGGGGAATCTTGATAGGATTTTTTCCTCTTTAATAATTTTGACTATAGGATCAAATACATTTTGTTTCCATGATTTTGCCCCTTCTTCAAAGCTTATTTCATGATTGACTGTTTGATTTATATAATATTTATGTACTTCAATATGAAGTAAAACAACATCAAAACGTCCTGTAGTTGAGAAATTAAGTTCATCTTTAGGGATTATATTTTCAAGTTTTGTTTCATTATAGAAACATTCCTTTTCATAATTAATTACAGCATTTCTTAACTCCATTTTGCTCATATGGGGTTTAAGATTTATCTCTGAGGACAAAGAAATGACTTCCGCATCTATTGATTTGACTTTTTGCATTTTTGCAACGGATACTCTGTGGTTGCCGTCCCTTACAAAATAAACTCCCCCGATCTCATAGAGCATAATAGGCGGCAGAATGACGTTTTTTAAGTGCGCTTTGTCAACGTTTTCCCATCTGTACCGGAGATGATCATATTTTGGGAAAAAGGCTTTGTTAAAATCCTTATATCTTCCTTCACTACCGATGATTTTTGAAACAGGCACAACCTGCATCCCTTTGTAAACTTCATTTTTAGGTTTTATTATTTTAAGAACTTCTTTAAATGACAATAAATCCTGATCTTCAGGGTTTATAAAATTTTTTATTTGGGACAGTAATTCTTTTAATCTTGCCCTGTTAAAGTCATCATGGGCTCTTTCCTGATAAAAAAAATCATTCATTTAGAAACCTCTAGATTTAAAATAATATATCCATAAGCATTAACAACATCGGTATCATAATATCTTGATATTCGTTTTTGATTTCTGTCATAAATATGAACATGACCATGGATAAGATATTTAGGTTTAAAAATTTTCATAAACATTAAAAAAACTTTAAAACCCCTATGACAAAGATCTTTTTCATCATGTATACCGCTTGGCGGAGCATGGGTTATCAGTATGTCTAAATAACGTTTATTAAAAATCCTGTTCCAGACCAAATGCGGTATCAATTTTATGATTCTTAAAAGCATTCCAAATTCTGTATGCTGATTTTCACCTTTATTATATCTCATACTACCGCCTAAACCAGCAATTATCATGCCGGATTCTTTTTTTATTTTTCCATCGATATAAGTTGAACCGTATGAACTTTTATCAAATTTCATAAGGTCTAAAAAATCATAAAATAAATTATTGGTATCTTTTTTAAAATGTTTAAATCCTCTGAAATTATGATTTCCGTAGACAAAATATAAAGGCTTGTTCAGCATGCTTACAATAAATTCATAATAATCTATGCTTAAATCACCGCAACCCAGAACCAAATCAACATCATTGAATCTTTCTTTTAATTTGTTTGAATAAACCAACGGATCTTTTTCATCTGCAACACATAATAGTTTCATAAATTTAATCAAATCTGAATTTTCATCAATAATAAATATAAATTTTAAAAATTAAATAGTCAAGATAATATACAAGCTCTATAAACTTTCCAAATAATAATGTTTAATTTAATAGTAATAAAAATTAAAGTGACTGATTATTTATTGTTTAATTCATCATTGATTATATTTTTTATATAAATTCCCATTTGATCATCATTAGTGAAATTTTCAGGATAAACTGGAGGATATATGATTACATCAAATTTTCCAGGTTTTAAAAAAATGCTTTTGTTAGCTCTTTCAAATAAACCTTTATAAACCACAGGAACAACAGGTATGTTTGATTTTCTTGACAAATAAAATGCTCCAGTTTTAAAATCTCCCACCTTACCGTCAATAGTTCTGTGTCCTTCAGGCATTATTAGAATATTTCTCTTTTTATTTTTTAAAATTTCTATAATTTTGTTAAAGGAATTTATTATACTTTTTCTGTTGCCCAGATCAATCGGTATCTGGTCGAATCTTTTTAAAAACCAGCCGTAAAAAGGCTTTTTAAAGTGGTCAACTGACTCCATACCTCTGGGATTGCCAGGCAAAACCGAACCGGAAATAAACAGATCAAAAAAGCTAACATGATTTGCGACATAAATTACCGGATAAGGTAATTCTTTATTTTCTTTATAAATTAGCTTTGGAATAAAAAAAATTGAATATGTTAGCAGTCTGCATAAAAAAACAACGATATTATTATGATATTTTTTTGGAATGAAATAGCTGATTATTATTATCAAAGGGATGAATATTACCGCAATTGTCCACCAGTATATCCAGAGAAAAATAGAGAAAATAAACCAGAAAATTTTTTTTAACAATATCATAGAACTAATTTTAATTGTTTGGGTAATATTGTAAGCTTAACAGGAGTGCTTCCAAAAAGGTCTCCGTCAAGCATCAATTTCATTTTTGGTTCAGATTTAACAATCAGACTGTTTGCTTTAAAATAAGCACACCCTTTTTCATATATATGCTTACTGACAAACAATTTAGCAAATCCCTTTAAAAATCTTAATCTGTTAAGTTCATATAAAACAACAACATCTATAAGGTTGTCATTGTATTCTGCAAATGGGGCGATTTTTATATGACCCCCAGTAAATTTTGTATTGGAAAATGTCAGCAAATATGCTGCTTTTGATTCGAATTTTTTATTGTTTTCATATGATATCTCAATATTATAAGGTTTATAATTACCTAAAGCAAGTATAGTTCCCAGCATATAGCTGAAATGTCCAAGAGTTTTACCGTGAGTTTCAACATAATTGGCTATGTCTGAAATAAATCCCATTCCTAATACATTTATGCAATACCAGTCTAATTTTTCTTCAAGTCCTTTTACATGTATAATATCAAACATTTTAGGTTCTTCTGTTTTGTAATGTTTTATAGAGTCATTAATTGAGAAAATTTTAAAATCACGCACCAGAGAGTTGCCTGTACCAGTAGGCAGCGGGAAAATAGGAAGTCTTTTTTCTATAGGGATTTTCATTAATCCGTTGCAGATTGTTGAAAGCGATCCGTCGCCTCCGATACTTATAATCAAATCATTTTTTTTATCTTTGTGAATTTCTGCGATTTTATTAATTGTATCGCCTTTTGATTTAGAAGGATATGTGTCAATTTTTTTAAACAAATTTTCTTTTTTGAGAATTTCTATATATCTTTCGATTGTTTTCTTTTTTGGCGCTATGCCGCTTGCAGCATGGGGATTATAAATTATTATCGGAAATTTATAGTTATTTATCATATATTTTTTTTTTAAATATAGATTAAATTATTGAATTTGTACAATATTTTTTTTAATTTTTTAACTTTTTTAAAATAATAATATTAATTTATTTATTATCTGTGGATCAAATGTTTTTAAAAATACAGAGTTTATTTTAAAAACATTTAAAGTCTTGACATTTTAAATTTTTTGATTTGTTTATTTTAATTATTAATGCTATAGTTATTTTTCCATTAAAAAGTAGACATTTGAATTGTATTCAGGAGTTGATATTGTTAAAAGGTAAAATTGCCGGTACAGGATCTTATCTGCCGGAAAAAATATTAACAAATGCTGATCTTGAGAAAATAGTTGACACCAGCGATGAATGGATTACAGAAAGAACAGGCATTAAAGAACGGCATGTAGTTGAAAATGAGACGACAAGCGATCTGGCTTTAATTGCGGCAGAGCGGGCTTTAGAATCGGCAAAAATGACCTCAGACGATATTGATTTAATTATAGTTGCTACAATTACACCTGATATGAATTTTCCTTCAACTGCTTGTCTTCTTCAAGATAGGCTCCAGACTCAAAACTGCATGGCATTGGATGTTTCAGCAGCTTGTTCGGGGTTCATTTATGGTCTTCATATTGCAAACTCTTTAATTGCAACTGAAGAAGTGCATAATGCAATAATTATCGGTGCAGAAACATTGACGACCATTACTGATTATACGGACAGAAATACCTGTGTTTTATTGGGAGATGGAGCAGGAGCAGTGGTTTTGACTCCTTCAAAGACTGACCAGGGGATATTGAGCACTTTTTGCGGTGCAGACGGGTCCAAAGGAGAGTTGTTGAAAAGACATGGAGGTCTTTCAAGACAGCCGATTTATAAGCTTGGACCCTATGATTTTCATAATGTTTTTATGTATATGGACGGTAAAGCCATTTTTAAAAGTGCTGTACAAAGAATGACCAGCTCTTTAAGTAAAGCTTTAGAAAAAGCAGGTAAAAAACTTGATGATCTTGATATGGTTATTCCTCATCAGGCAAATATAAGAATTATTGAAATGGTAAGAGAGTTTGCAAAATTAAGACCGGACCAGGTATATGTAAATCTTGACAGAACAGGCAATACTTCTGCTGCTACAATTCCGGTTGCCCTTGATGAAGCTTTAAAACAGGGCAAGCTTAAAAAAGGGGACATCCTCGGAATAACTGCATTCGGCGGCGGTCTTACATATGGAGCAGGTGTAATTAAAATATAGTTCAATTTTTTTTATCTTATAAATAATTAAAAAATTTTAAAATTCATCCAAAACAAAATCTTTCTTGCAAAATTCATAATAAAAACTATAATTAAAATTTCAGGAGGATAATCTTTATGAAGCATATAAATTTATTGAAATTTTCAACTGCTGCATTGCTTTTTATTTTTTTGTTTTTCAGCTGTGAACCGATTTCAGTAAGCATAAATTCAAAAGGTGACATAGCTTTTGCCAGAAATGAAGGTGTGTTTTATTTCAATACCAAAAGCATGAAATTGACAATGCTTGATTGGAACTACGGTAATGAGACTATTCCTATTATTGTAAGATGGGCACCGAATGAAAGTATGTTAGCCTGTACTGTCAAACTGGGTAAAAACAATCAAAATAATGAGGTTTATCTCATTGATTTAAGCGGTAAAAAGAATAAAATTTATTCGGTAGATAAGGTTATTTCTCAAATGGAATGGTCGCCGGATTCAAAATACATTTCTTTGGCTCAGGTAGGTCAGGATACGGATATGGCTGTGGCAGATTTGGTATTGATAAATGTAACAGACGGCATGTCAAAGATCATTGTTTCAAATACAGGGGATGTACACAGATGGCTTGATAACAGTAAAATTGTTTTTATGAAAATCGCGGAAAAAAACAAGAACAACAGCGATATTCTAAAAGGCGAATTATCAGTTTATGATTATAAAACTCAAAACACAGAAAAAAAACTTAATACTATTGTTTCCAAAACAGGCGGGTTGGATTTAGAAGCTAATAAAAAAGATATTGTTTTTTCTGCAATTGATGTCAATGCTGAAAAACAGTTGGATTTTGCGGAAAACATGAAAAGCGACATGTTTGCCTATATATATAATTTATCAAATAATAAATTTGAAAAGCTTTCTGATAATATTATAAATTTTATCAAATATTCACCGGACGGGTCAAAAATTTTGATAAAAAACAGGTCTCCCAATGATTATTCAGGAAATATGAACCTAGGGTATGTCAATATGAAGGATAAAAAGATCAAAAATATAATTACAAATGTCACAGATACAGTCAGTTCAAATTCACAAAATATTCAGGTTTATCCGGCTTGGCTTGATAATAACAATGTGGTTTATATTCAATCAATTAATAGCTATGGTTCCAATGGTCAATCACTGCAATTGATGAGTGCAGGCATAAATGACGGCAAGAAAAAAAATTATCAGCCGGTTATTGAAACTGAGATTAATAAATTGATTGAGCAGAAGGGCGGGTATTAAAGATCAGCAAGGATTAATTTTTATTGAATTCAACAATAAATTTTGTTCCTGTTTCCTTATTACTTTCTACATTTATTTTTGCACCATGCATTTCGATTATTTTTTTCGCGATTGTCAGCCCGAGCCCTGAACCCGGAGAGTTTCTTGATTTTTCTCCTCTGTAGAGTCTGTCAAAAATTATTTCTCTTTCATTTTTAGGGATAAATGAACCGGAATTGAATATTTCAACAGTAAGATTATTGTTAATGCTCAAATTAATATTTCCTTTTTCTTCCGTAAATTTAAATGCATTACCGATCAGGTTCGAAAAAGCCCTGTTTAAGAGGTTACTGTCACCTGATAAATAATCAATTTCAGAATTAAATTTATAATTGATTTTTTTTTCTGACAGGATATGCTGAAAACTGTTTATTATGTTCTCAAAAAATTGTTTAATCCTGATTTTTTCTTTTTTTAATTTAAATTCAGGAGATTCTAGTTTTGTAAGTTCAGAAAGATCATTGATCAATGCATCAATTTTATTTATTTCAATGAGATTTTTATTTATTCTTTCTATCGATAGATCAAGTACTCTGTCCCTCATGCCTTCAAGCTGGGTTTTTAAAGCAGTAATAGGGGTTCTTAAATCATGAGCTATATCAAGTGCCCATTGGTCCCTTAAATTTTTTTCTTTTTTCAATTTTTCACTTAATATTTTTACAGATTCTGCTATCAATGAAATTTCCTTTGTCCCTATTTCATTGATCATCAAATCCATGTTTCCATGAGCAATTCTGTCAATACCTTCTGCAACTGTTTTTGTTTCTTTTGATAATTTTTTTGATATGATAATTGAAAAAAGAGCTGCAAGGACAAATGATATAAAAAAGCTTAATATTATTGTTGAGCGTAAAGATTTTATAAGGTTTTCTGTTGATTTGTCTTCGGAATAACTGTAAGAGTAAAAAAAATAATAGGCTGTTGTTTTGTTGTTGATTTTTACAGGATAAAAGTCTGTTGTTTTAATTTTTTTATCAGTAAAATTCTGCAATCTTCCTCTGCCTATTTTTTTTATATCAAATATTACAGACTTGTTATTATCAAATAAAACAAAATACATATTTTGTGGAAGGATATTATAAATTAGCTGTTTTAAATATTCCATATTCATTTCATTAAATGCAATATTGTCTTTAAAAAGCTCATTGAACATTTTATCCAAATTTTCTTTTACAATGGCAAGTTTTTCGTTTTTCCATTTATTGTAAGAAGTATTGAATCCCAAAACTAAAATTGAACCCATTATAATTATAAATATAAGTAATGAGGTTAAAAATGCAGTAAATGTTTTGAAAAATATAGTGTTCAATCATTTCCTCCGATGAATTTATAGCCGTAATTTCTAATTGTTTCGATCCAATCAGGAACACCGAATTTTGATCTGATGTTTTTTATATGAGTGTCCACTGTTCTCTCGGATCCTTCGGCAAGATAATCAAGGCATTCACCTAAAAGTTTTTCTCTTGAAACCACATTTCCATGATTGTTTGCAAGATAAAACAGTATTTCCCATTCACTTTTTGTCAAATAGATTTCTTTATCATTTAAAATCACCTGATGAGTTTCACTGTTTAAAAGCAGTTTTGAAGCTTTTAAACTAAATTTCAATATTGATTTTGTTGTTGTAATATTATTTGTCCTTTTTAATAATGATTTTACTCTTAAAACAAGTTCTTTGGGCGAAAAGGGCTTTATCACATAGTCATCCGCACCCAACTCAAAACCTGTGATCCTGTCCGATTCAGAGGTTTTTGCAGTTAAAAAAATTATAGGTGTGTTAAATTTTTTTCTGATTTTTTTTGCAAGAATAAACCCGTTTTCATCCGGGAGCATAATATCCAAAATGATCAGGTCTATGTTTTTATGCTCCAGAGCTTCATAAACACCTGATGATTTGTTAAAGTCAAAAACCTTATAATTTTCCAGCTCAAGATATGATCTTACGCTTTCTCTTATCGAATCATTATCTTCAACAAGTATAATATTGTTCATAAAAATCCTTTCTCATATAATTATATCAAAAGTTAATAGATTTTTATATGAAAATTATCTATAAAAGTATTTCTTCACACAATCTTCACAAAACAGGCAAAATAATCACAAAATAATAGTTTATATTTCAATTGAAAACAAAGCAAATAGGAGGATAATATGAGAATTAAAACTTTGTTGATAAGCACTGCTGTTTTATTACTGATCGCAGCGGTTTCTGTTTCAGCAGAAACAAAAGGAAGAGATCTGGTTACAAAAGGTGAACTAAAGACTCTGGAAGGGACATTTGTTATTGATAACAGCGAATGGTATCTGGTTGTCAATAATCAGAAAAATTTAATTCATAAAGGGCCCGAGCAGTTTATTGCAGAAAAAAAGATAAATATTGAACAAAACAGCCTGATAAAAGTATACGGGTATGTTTATCAGGATGAAATAACTCCGATAAAAATTGTTTCAGGTAATAATGAATATGTTTTCAGAGGAGAAGACGGCAGACCTTTATGGGCCGGTAGAAGATACGGAAAAGGCAGAAGTTAATAATAATTTAATATGCAGGCGTAATAATAACATTATGTCTGCATATTAATTATAAAGGAGGATTAAAATGAAAAAGATAATTTTAACGGCGATTTTATTAACGATTATAAATATTTCAGCTATATTTGCATGTGAAATAAATATTGTTCCGGATAAAATCAGTTACGCAGTAAGCGATTATGCGATCTTTACCGTGACAATCAAGCAGGATCATGCAAGATGTCTTCATGACGGTGAAGAGCCGAAATTGGTTCAAACCGGTCTTGAGATAACCGGCAAGACACAATTTACCAAATTGGATAATTATACTTGGCAGATCAAGTATAAAGCAAAAATTACAGATAAAAATGCAAGCCTGACTGTTATAAGAGAATGCACAAAAGGCGGAGATAAAGAAAAAATAGAGTTAAATGTCACATGATGGTAACAAAAGATGAGCTTTATTATTATGAAATTAATGAGAGGCGGAAAAATGAAAATTGGAAATAAAATATTGATTGTTTTATTTATTATATTAGTTATAGCAAATATTATATATGCAGATACTAATAAAGAAATTAAAACAGAAAACATTGATGAATTCATTGAAATAAAAAATGATGAGTTTAAGGATATAAGTGATGATGATTTTAAAACCGTAACAGAAAATAGCATACAGGCTGAGGAGAAAAACAGTTTTATTAAAATGATTGTTGATAATAATATTATAATTTTAATAATCGGAATTATACTGGGATTTTTATCTTTTATATTAAAATTAAAAAAGATCAGATATCTTTTTTTATTATCATCCTTGATATTTTTAGGTTTTTACATAGGCGGATGCAACTGCAGCGTTGGTGCAGTAATGAAATTTTTTTATTATCTTATTTATGAACATGATAAATTATTGATAACATCATTGTTGATTTTAATACCTGTAGTATCCACGATTTTTTTTGGGCGCATTTTTTGCGGATATGTCTGCCCTATTGGCGCTTTGCAGGAATTTGCCGCTATAAGAGATAAATTGATCAAGATTGACCCGAAAACAGAAAAGGTTTTAAAGATATTAAGAATTTTCTTAATTGTTTTTTTGATTATCATATCAATAATCAAACATGACCTTATATATTCAAAAATATTCCCTTTTAAAACTATTTTTAATTTAAATGGCAATTTAATTCAGATTATTATTGCGGTTTTAATATTAATTATATCAATGTTTGTTTACAGGCCATTCTGCAGATTTTTATGTCCTTTGGCAATAGTATTGGAAACAGCAGGAAGATTTTCGATTGTAAAGATTAAAAAGGACAAATTGAGCTGTGGTACTTGTAATTTGTGCCAAAAAAAATGTCTTATGAATTCCATTGATAAAAACTGTAGTATTGACAATGGTACTTGCATAAGATGCGGAGAATGTACTACATGTTTTAAAAATAAATAATTTTTAAAAAAAATCATACAAAAAAAATATTGTTTGGAAAAATTTAAATTTTTTATTAAAATATCCTTTGTAATGTGAAATATTTAAAGAGGAGATATATGTATGGCTAAATCAAAAAGATCAAATTATTTAATAGATAAACCTTTTCAGCTGGGCTTTATTATAAGATATGTTTTAATTATATTAATTACGGTAATTGTTATTTTTTCATTGTTTCTGCTTTATTATTACATGATGGAAAAAATTAAAGAGCTGGACATGAGCATAACTGTAACTCAGAGAGGTCCTATTAAATATAAAGGATATCAGGTTTATGATTTTGCTAAAGAAAAAATATATATTTATAAAGATGCGGACGGCAAATTTAAATGCAGCCAGCCTTTTGATTCTAAAAAATATAAAGAAGGCGATATAGTTGATCAGGTAGATGAGTCTATATTAACGCCATTAATTGGCTCTGTCCCCAAAGTAGTAAGCCGTTTTAAAATTTTATTCTGGCCTTTGTTGTATATAACACTTGTACAGATTATTATAATTTCAATTTATTCAATATTCTTCTCGCATAAAATGGCAGGTCCTATTTACAGGATGAAGGTATCATTGGACAGGATGGTATCAGGGGACAATAATTTTGTAATTAAGGTCAGAAAAAGCGATTTCTTTATTAATATAATTGAGAGACTTGAAAAATTACGACAAAAAATTTCAAAGAAATGATTTAATTTGATAAGAAAGGGCTATCTTATCAGCCATATTTTCGACATAGAGGGGTTGTCTTAGAGATTTTAAGACAACCCCTTTTTCAAATTATTATTTTTTTTCTATTTATTATATTATACTTTAAAAAAAAGAGGCGTTATGAAAAAGCTTAAATTGTTTTTATCTGTTTTTTTAATATTATTATTTTATACTCTTACTTTATTTCCTCAAGAAGTTAAAGATAATACTACTCGCATAGAATTATATAAATCTTTTGAGCCTTATAGAATATTTTATGATTTATACAATTTAATATATCAAAATAAAGATAACAACAAATATGTATATGATACAATCAATTTTATTAAAAACAAGATTGAAGCGGATGAACTTTTACTGCTTGTTGATCACAAATCCGACAATAAGAATATATTGGCCGGGGCATATTTTGTTGCGGATTTGAAAGGAAGATCAAAAAATAAACCTTATATACTTTTTGATAAAAGTATAATTAGCATATATAATTATCAAAAATCAATAGTATATTCTCTGATGATTCATGAAATAAGGCATGCTTATGATTATTATACGAATTTTGGATTATTTTCTGTTACTGACTATAATCTTTTAGAAAAATATAGGTTTCAGATGGATGCTATATATGCCGAGGCTTTATTAATTCAGAATTTTTTAGTCCCTAATAATTATTCGCTAACGGATTTTGAGAAAATATTGCTTGAAAGCCTTCAAAAGAACAATCTACATGAATATTCTGTTGTTTTTGAGATGACTGATATGCATTTAATATACCGGATTTATGATTTCTTTGGAAATAATGACAGTTATGAAAAGAATTATAAAGATTTAATAGAAATTGGAAATAAATTATTAGCGGATTTTAATGGTATTAATAATATCGATGAAGATTGGAAGAAATATCAGATATATATTTCACTTTATTCTTATTTAAGATATTTACCACAGGTTGCTTATAATATTATTAATTCAAAGCATAAGAAAATGGAGCCAAATGAATTTATATTAGAAGATTATTCAAAAGAGCTTGCTTTGTTAAAAGGAAAAATTTCGGAAACTATTAATTCTTATACGGATTTTATTGTTGCATATAATAAAGATAATATTGATAATGTTGAAAATATTTATGAAAAATTTTTAGAGGAATCACTTAGATATGAATTTAAAATATATAATAATGATTGTGTTTTTTTTCACATAATACCAAATGATATGTTAAAAGTAACTGAAGATGTTCGTATTTCTGATTTTCTTGGTTTTCCCGAAAAAATTCCGAAAGAGATCTCTAAGAAAAATAAATTATTGATTGATAGAGCAAAGAATTTATATTCTGAAAAAAAATATCAGGAAGCGGCAAAATTGCTTGAAACTGTAATCAATAGGGAGTCTGATAATCTTTTTGTAATTAATTTTTATGCTAAAGCATTATACTGGTTTGACAATGAAAAGAGTTTTACCTGCTACAAAAAGTTGGTAGAATTGCTTGATTCTCAAAAATACGACGAAAAGCATCTTGAAGTAAAAGTTAATGAAAAAGATTTAATGCTGGTTAAAAATGAAAAGATGCTTGAGGAAATAAAGGAAATTCAAGCTGAATTGCAGAATATCAATAGCGGAAAATTAATGATCGATTTGTGGTTTCAGGAAGCTTATTGGAAACTGGGGACTTTGTACCTTGACAGAAATGATTTTTTAAGAGGTATTTATGAAATAACAAGATCATATGCCACTTCAGATGACAACCCTGCTGTAAGAGAGCAGGCATACGGATATCTTTGCGAAAGTTACTGTATTTTAAATA
>JAFGQB010000273.1 GCA_016935915.1 Spirochaetota bacterium | reverse complement strand
TCAAATATTATTTCATCATTTTCGATTAAGGGAAGTTTATTGATATTTTTATTAAGTATATACTCATAGTTTAAAACTTGTATGAGCAGTATTCCTTTTTTTTTCAAGAGAACATGAGAGGATTTTATAAAAGCCGATATATCTTCTTTATCAGTAAGATGAGGGAGAGTATTGCCGAAACAAAAGATAAGATCGAAAAAATCATGGCTGAATTTATATTTGATGGAACGCATGTCCATTTTTTTGAATATTGGATATTTAAAATTAATTTTTTTGTTTTTTTCTGCCATATTTATCATTTCTTGATCAGAATCAATTGCATGTACATTTAATCCTATTTCTGCTAGTTTAACCGATAAGTGTCCTGTCCCGCACCCGGTTTCTAGAATATTTTGTTTTTTTTTGATAATTATGAAAGATTTAATAAAATCAAATTGTTCTATGTCAAAAGGAAAAATATGATCATAATAGTTACTGATGTTTGTATAAAAATCCATTTAAATTAATAATGCAATTTATTAAATTTAATAAAATTATATAATATTTTTTTTTTAAAATAAATTAATTTACATTAAATATTTTTTTTAATATCTTATAGATATAAAAAAGGAGCATTGATTATGGAAAAGGATAAAACAAAGAAAAATATATTATTCACAGGGCTTACTTCTTTTTTCACTGATATTTCAAGTGAAATGATTTATCCGATTCTTCCGTTTTTTTTAACGTCTGTTTTGGGCGCAACACCGGCGATAGTCGGGATAATAGAAGGCATAGCCGAAAGTAGTGCGGCTTTAACAAAGACTTACTTTGGAAAAGCGGCAGATAAATTGAAACATTATAAAGGTATGACAATTGTCGGATATTTTTTTTCCGCTTTCTCAAAAATAATTCTTTTTTTTGCAAATGCATGGGCATTTGTTTTAACCGCCAGATTTTTAGACAGGATCGGCAAAGGTATAAGAACTGCTCCCCGTGATATAATCATTTCAGAATCAGTACCTCAGGAAGAGAGAGGCAAAGCATTCGGTATTCAGAGAGCTTTAGACTTTATGGGCGCTTTTTTAGGAGTATTAATTGCTTATTTGTTGTTAAAATTTATTATAACCAGCCAGACTTCAGATGTTTTATTTAAAAATCTTTTTTTAATTTCATTAGTTCCTGCTTTCTTGGGTGTTTTATTTCTCTTTTTTATAATTGTTCCTGCAAGTTTAGTAAAGCTTAAAGAAAAGCAGAAAGAAAAAAGCACTGTAAAGATCAGCAGCAGACTAAAACTTTTTTTAGTAGGGACTATTATTTTTGCTTTAGGTAATTCAAGCAATCAGTTTCTGCTTTTAAGAAGTGAAAATATTGGTTTTACTTTCATGACTGCTATTCTTTTATATTTGATCTATAATATAACAAGTTCGGTTTTTTCTCCGATTTTCGGGCACTTGTCTGATAAAATCGGCAAAAAAAAGATTCTTGTAACCGGTTATCTTCTTTATGCAGTTGTTTATACAAGTTTCGGTCTGTTTAATATTAAATGGGTATATCCATTAATTTGGTTTTTTTACGGGTTATACTCTGCATTGACTGAAGGAGCGGAAAAAGCATTGGTGTCGGATCTTTCCGATAAGGAGAACAGAGGTTTTGCGCTTGGACTTTTCAGTACTATTGTGGGCATCGGCGTATTGCCTGCAAGTTTATTGGCAGGATACCTTTACACTTATATAGGATCACATGTACCCTTTATACTGGGAGGATTTTTAAGCTTGATCGCAACAATTGTCATTTTGTTTGTTTGATAAATAAAATTTTTTACTTAATATATATAGTAAATAATGATAAAATAATATTTGAAACGAGGATTTATATGAAAAAAATCATTATCGGTATTATATCAGGTGCTTCAGCAGGAGTAATTGATCTGATACCGATGATAGTTCAAAAATTACCATTAACAGCAAACTTTTCTGCTTTTATAATGTGGGCAATAATCGGTTTTTTATTATCGATAATTAAATGGGATATTAATTCATTCTTGAAAGGAATAATCATATCACTTTTGGTGCTGAGTCCTTCGGCAATAATAATCGGTTCAAATGAACCTTTAAGTTTAATACCGATTTTTATTATGACAACTGTTTTGGGTGCAGTTTTAGGATTTATTATTGATAAATTAATTAAAAGCATTTAATTTTTTAGAAAAAGGAGTTAAAAAAATGAGAGCATTGAAATTAACGTTATTTATTATTGCATTAGTGGTTTTTACTACTCAAACATTCAGACATATCTATGTGAAATACTTATATCCCAGAACATCAGTTTTAGATAATTATAAGGAGGAAATTGAGATAAAAGTTGATAAAACAAAAAGTCTGGATGAACTGGAAAAATTATACAAGGAAACGAATGATAAAATGAAAAAGATTGAAAAAGATGATGATAATTTTAAAAAAAATAAAGAATATAAAAAATTATCAGATGAATTAGATATAATTAAAAACAGAATAAAAAAAGGGGAAGATATAAATAACAGAAGAAATGAACTTGTATTTTACTGGCTTTTTGGTTTGATTTGTATCATGCTTGGTGTTGTTTTTTATATTATATTTAATAAATGGATTGGGACAGCATTCGTTATTACAGGCATATCTGAAATGATAGTCTGGACAAGTCCTCTCTATCGCATTCGTTCTTACGGTTTTGATGATCTTCTAAATTTGAAATTATTATTATCAATCATAAGCTGGTTTATTTTAATAATTTTATGGGTGATAAATGAAAAAATCTTTGATAAAAAATAAACGTTAAATGAAAAATGTTAATATTAAACCGGCAGAAATTACAGATGCTGCTCTTCTCAGGGATATACATATCGATGCGTTAAAAACATGCTCAAATGATTATCCGGAAGAGATAATCACTGTATTGACA
The DNA here is from genome assembly GCA_016935915.1 of Spirochaetota bacterium. Taxonomy (GTDB): domain Bacteria; phylum Spirochaetota; class GWE2-31-10; order GWE2-31-10; family JAFGQB01; genus JAFGQB01. The sequence goes on along the minus strand of JAFGQB010000273.1, from coordinate 893 downwards.
GATCAAAAAAGGCTGACTTTTGAAGGTTATTATAAATATATTAATAATAATGAAATTTTTAAATGTGTAATTGACAATGATATCGCCGGTTGGATTCATTTTAATAAAGAAAACATGGAAATACAGGGTTTGTTTATAAAATCCGGTTTACAAAGACGAGGGTTCGGTAAAAAACTTGTTCACTATATACTTGAAAAATATAAGGGAAAAAAAATAATCCTTGACAGTACAATTACGGCACATAAATTTTATAAAAAAATGGGATTTAAAATAATCTGCAATAGACTATTAATAAGGAATGATGTGAAGATCCCTGTATTTTACATGGAAATGGATATTGAGACAAATAAATAATTAAGGAATTAAAATGGAAAAGTGCAGGATCACAGTAATAAAAAAGATCATTAATAAAGATTTATTAAAAGAGTATGGCAATCAGGAATATGAAAATTTAGACGAGTGTCCTTATTTTAGGGTTGGGGATCAATTCATTGTAGAGGGGCACAATAAGGTGCCTGATGGTTTCTGTGCCTGGGCATGGTCTGATATTCAGAAAGATGTAACAACGATTTTATTCAACGGTACTTTCCCGTGGACTAAAGAAAAAGGCATCGGCATTACCTGCTGTACTGATGGTTTTATGCCTGTTATTTTTAAGGTTGAAAAAGTGAGTGATTAAAGTTTTTTTTAAACTCTTTTAATGTTTCTTCCGCTGACTTAAAGAGTTTTTAATATTAATAATGAACTCATTTCAGGTTCAGTTATCAATTTATGAAAATTTTCAAAATCATCAAATGTGTATTCCCTTAAATAAATTCTTTTTTTATTATTAGGTCAAATTTCGAATAAAATTATAATAAACAGATAGTCTTTTAGACATTCAGTTTTTCTGT
>JAFGQB010000002.1 GCA_016935915.1 Spirochaetota bacterium | reverse complement strand
GTGTAATTGTATTTATTTATGTTTCAATAAAAGGCGTAATTGACTCGGTTAAAGCAAGAAAAAATGACAAGGCAAATTAATTATTAAATTTTTTCTTTTTTTTTGGCGCAATAGACTTGTGCATGCAACTATTAATAACCATTAAATCCACTTTGTTTGATGAACGCATCTTGGTTTCTTATAATTTCATAATTATTACTTATACAAACCTTCTCTTAAATTTTATTAAGGTTATAATATAAAATTATGAATTTTCAATACTTTGAACTTTAGTCTTGATTAAAAAACAAAGCAATATTTGTTCTCTGTAACTCCATGCTCGAACAATTTGAAAAAATACTTTCATACTACCAGCTTATGATCATACCCATTTCGTATCTTGGTTCGAAGAGTACATTTGCTTTCGGAGTAAAAGGATTGAATGTCCTCCAGTGAAAATAAAATTGAGCTTCCAGTCCAAGTACAAAGTTACCGAGCCTTACAATGTCGCCGTAAACATTGATGTCGAAAATATGACCGATCTCCAATACTCTGGTTAAGAACTCGGTTTTTCTTGATGTGCCCAGTTTATCAGAATCTTTTTTTTCTCCTGTATTCATATCATAATACCAGTGTTCATTCCAATAATAAGGTCGAATTACATCGCGTTCATCACCCAGCCTGTACTGTCTGAAATGGAGCTGTAATTTAAAAAGCCTGTCTGGTATTCTTTTTTCCTTAAAAGATTCGAAATAAACATCTGCCTGATACTCTGCAGGAGCTTCTTTTGTGTTCCAGAGGTCGCTTCGCCAGCCTATTGCAAAGTCGATGCAGTCGGAATTAGGTCCGTACATAAATCCCAAAAAATTTCCGACTCTGTTAACTGATGCTGCTGTAGTGCTTGTGTAATTGGGATTGCCGTCAGAGTCTTCAGAGTATCTTTCCTTGAACTCGTTTCTTACATATTCATAATTGAAATTGCTTTCTCTTGCATATGTATATTTACTTACTATGCCGTACTCAAAATTGATGTACAGATTGTTTATTATAAATTCGGCTAATTTAGGTATTCTTATATATCGAGTGAAGAGGTAGCCTCTTATTTCACCTCCCAGTATAAATGCGAATTTATCTGGATGCAGTGGTTCTGCAAATTTAAAATAGTTGCCGTTGTTATCATCAGCAAAAAACTCACCGTAAAATCTCCAGCCGTGGAAACCAATGTTGAAATCAACCTGTGCAAGGAGATTTGCCGCATGTATATTATATCTTGAACCTTCCTTGTTTGTTACAATCTGATCCAGCGACTGGCTCAAAATATATGAAAAGAAAGGATTGGCATAATAAGGATTTAAATTTTCTCCCAGGAAAAATACGCCTTCACATATTCCTATTCTTATCCACGGCAGCGGGCGGATATTTATTTTATGTGTGTATAATGATTTGCCGTAATAAACATCGTATATGGTATCATCATGCTGGGTTACAGGATCTACCTTGATCACCTGATCTCCTGAATACCATGGTCCCTGATGAGGTCTCACCATTGCATAATTAAGCTCAATATCAATAAACCTGCCCAGCATTGACTTGACTTTGAGTGCAAAGATCGGACCTGAATAATCATCCACAAGCAGGTGGTTATAAATGGCATCTGATGAAATAAGACGCTGAAAACCCAATATAACGGAAAAATATTTATGCTTGTAACCAAGATGAGTTTCACCGAAAAATGTGGTAAAGCTGCCATACCAGGCAAGATCCCCCTGATTTGTGATATTAAATGTGTTCTGGTTAATGTATATGTCGCCGTTAAAGAAAAATCCTTTTAACTGGGGATATTCAAGATATGCTTTGATCCGTGCACCGACTTCAACATATTCGCTCTTTTGATCCTGAGGCAGGGTACCTGTCAATAAGGCGCTGTATCCGAAATAGCCCAAAAAGAACGACTTTCTTAAATAAGGATTGAATCCATAAATACCTGATTTTTCTATTAATCCTATATCAACATTGTGAAATTCTTCAAAGAGAAGTCCCTGGGAGTTCCTCTGTTCATTTTGAAGATAATAAAAAAGATGGTTTCTGTCAAACAGACTGAAAATGTTTAAACAAGCTGAAATTAAAAAAACAATTACTAAATAATATTTTTTCACCTGACCTATCCCGATTTTTTATTTATTATTGAATGCAATAAATTTGCTTCCTATAAAAAAAACTGCCGTATATGCTATCATTGATAACAAGAAAGGCACTTTTATTGTATATTTTAATATATAAATGTCCGCATCTGTATATAATTTAATAATTTTAAATATAACGATCTGAAATCCGGTTGAGAGAAAAAAAACAATGACAAAAAGCATTGTTTCAAAAATGCTCAATTTTTTAGTTTTAAATGTAAAATATTTGTTCCAGAAGAAGCTGTTTGTCACTCCGATGATATTGCCGATTATAATTGATGGGACATAATTTGTTTTTAAAAAGTTAGTAAGTATAAAGACCACAAAAAGACATAAAAGAGTATTTAAGACACCGACAAAACAGAATTTAATGCCCTGCCAGATAAATAAGGATAAATTATTCAATACAGTATTATTTTCCATAATCAACTATTAATGATCAATATCAATAAATTTTTTAGGATTATTTATTTAATTTATCGTTGAATAGTATAATAAAATTCATTAAATGGCAATAATTTATTTTAATTACAATCTGATTAATTTTTTTCTTGTCATTTTGTTTATATCATCTGCTTTTTTTTGGCGATAAGGCAGACCGGAAACATATAATGTTTCTATTTTGATTAAAACATGTATTTTTTTCTATAAATAGTAATGGATGGATACTGTCCGTCTATTTATATCATATTTACAGGTAAAAAAACAAGATTGAAAACCTTAAGTTTCCGGTCATCTTTTTTAGCGCAATAAAAAAAATCGCAAGCATTACAAACAAAAAGGGATTTAACATTTTTGTCTTTTATGTTATAATACTTGAAATTATGTTTAAAAAAATAAAAATTAATAAATCAGTTTTATTTTTAATTTTAACTCTGATAATTACAGTCTGTTTGAGATTTCCTTTTTTATTGGAGGACATCGGCTTTAATAATGATGCGGAAATTTATTCAAAGAACATTATAAAACCTTTTTTTTCCGGAAAATATAATGTGCAGATGCCGGGATATATAAGTTATATCTATTTAGGCAGGATGTTTTATTTATTTATAAAGGATACTGTCGTAATACAGCATATTATTAATATTTTTTTGCTTTTTTTTATTTCATTTTCTTTTTTTTATTTATTAAAAAGGCTTAAATTCAGTGATCTTGAATCATTTGTTTTTTCACTTATTTTTTCTTTTAATAACATTTTAATGCTGGGCAGCATTACCGGCGGCAACAGGCTTTTTCTGACATTGGCATCAATAGTTTTGATTTATTTCGCATTCAGGATCATAAATGAAGAAGAAAGATATTTAATCATAATTTTTTCTATTCTCTTTGCTTTTTTTGCAGGATTCAGACAGGATATTTCATTTTATTTTTTTCCTTTATTTATCTATCTTTTTTTCAAGGTTAAAGATATTAGACTTATAACAATTTCTTTGATTTTATTCATATTGATCTGTCTGGCATGGTTTATTCCTTTAATGATGGAATACAGAGGCATATCCGGCTATCTTGAAACAATGAAAAATGCAGATGCAGTAAGGGAAACCAGCATTTTTTTTTCATCATCATTAACCAGTCCTTTAATTAATATTGCAAGGATATTTATTTATCTTATCAATGCATTTTTGTTTGTTTTTCCTTTTTTTATTTATTCTCTAATTAAAAAGGAATTTAAAATAAAATTAAACATTTTGATTATTTTAATCTTATCCTTTTTTCCCTCATTGATTTTTCAGATGCTTGTACATAATGGAAATTTTGTACAGCTTGCCGCTTTTATGACTCCTTTGTTTATTTTTTTGATTTACAGTTTTAAAATCGATAATGTAAAAAAAATTGTTTTTTCATTTTTAGTTATTTTTTTGGTTCTTTTTCAGTTTTTCGGTTTAAAAATGTTTCAGGAGGATACTTTTTTAAAGAAGACCGCTAATGTTCTTTGGCTTCAATATACTTATGACGGAGCAAAAAAAGTTAAGACTTACAGACTTAAAAATCTTATTGAAAATGATAAAAAGAAGGAAAAAAAGAAGAAGCAGGAAAATAACAATTTGGATCAGGGATCAAATAAAAACTTTCCATTGAAATTAAATTAAGAAGGCTTAATGGAAAGTCTTTTCCATTTACCGTCCTGCAGAGAACTTATCTTAAAAGTGCCTTCCAGAGGAAATTGATATAATCTTATATTGTCATCCATATCAACATTGTTAGTTATATCTCTTTTTAAATTTCCGAGCCTGATTGCAGGAAAGTCAAAACTTTCATAAAGATTATCATGAGTTTTTTTTATTCCATATTCATTAAGAATTTTTAAAACGGCATTTTTGGAATCTGTTGAAGCAAAATCAAGATTTATACCGATAAACATAATATTTCTCCGTTAAATTAAATATTAATGTTTTACATTCTCATCCAAATAAGGTTCCCAAGAGTTAAAGTTGTTTAACTTTAATAAAGCTTCAATTACATCCTGCATCATCTGTGAATGGGTTTCGGTTTTAATTTGTTTAAATTCCTCTTTAGCTTTAGATATATCAATTTCATGTTTTTTTGTTCTTTCAATTAATGACCTGATTTTGATTTCATGTTGATTTATTTCATTTATAAGATATTTTTCACAGATACCCCAGAGAGTATTTCCTCCCTCGACATGAACCATTTCATTGTTGGGCATTTTAAAATTGTTTCCGGGATATATCCAGTCCGGATCTTTTCCTTTAAGATTGGCTTTCAGGTATTCCGGTGCCATTTTATGATAGCCGTTTTTTACAGCGACTTCGTTAACAAGTTTAATATGATCAAGGATTGTCATTGAAAATTTATAATGTTTGCTTTTTAGGCTGGATTGACTTGTATCATATTTGTCCTGATTTTGTTTTAAAAATTGATCTTGTGTAAGATCTGCAGTGTTGTCGCTTGCAATGAAGGTTTTATTTAAATCTATTTTCAAATATTTTGTAATCAAATTGTCCAGTTTAGGTATTTTAATTGCTCTGAACACATATAAAAAACCGAATAGCAGTAAAAGAATTAAAAAAAAGGCTAAAAGTAAAGGAAGTACGGGAATTTTAATTTTATTTTTAATTTTTTTGGCTTCTTTTTTCGTTAAAGCTTCCTGTTCAATACTTGTAATATACTGGTTTGAATATTCTTTGCTCTTATCAACTTTATAACTCTGGTCCATTGCAACATATTCTTTGTTGTTTTTATTTTCAGTTCTTTTTTCTTCCAGCTCTTTTTCTTTGATAAATCTTGATAATCTTTCTGCTTCATACTTAAAAAATTTTTTATCTTCGATAATTTGATTAAACCTGCTCATAATCTTGTTGTCAAAATTACTGTTTTTTATATTCTTTTTATAATTATTCCTGTAAGAATTTAATTTATTGTCCCATAGTTCGAGTGAATTTTCTTTTTCAAATGAGATTAAAGGATTTATCGTGTCAGAGATATTAATTAATGAATTTTTTATAAGCTGGTCTCTGATGCCAACTCTTTTGTTTTTTTCATCATAACCGATAGTCTGCATTATTATGTAGTCATTTTGTGTTAATGAGTTACCGTTGAATTCAGTTAAGAAATTTTTATAGAAATTAAATGTACTGTCATCTATCTCGTTATTTCCGTCTATGCAGATTCTTCTTACAGTTTCAATAAAAAGCTTATTATTAAAATTTTCATTATTTAGTTTTTTCGGTTTATAATTTTGGCTATAATCATAATCATTTTCTTTTATTTCATCTTTAAAGTCTATTGTTGAATTTTTATCAGCATTATTCCAGAAATCATATATATAATTTTTTTCTTCTATTTTATTGCTTATTATCAAAGGCTGTTTGTTGTACAGGGTATAAGAACCTTTTTCAAAATTGTCTATAATAAGTTTGAAATTGTTTTCATTGTAACTTCCATAAATGTATTTTAAATTAACAGGAGAAGAATCCTTTAATGTTACAAAAAACTTAAACTTATTATTTATTAAATTTACTATCTGGTTTTTAAATAAAAGCTTGAAATTATCTGATTTGTATTCAACTAGTTCTTCCTTTGCAAAAACCGGAACAATAATGTCATTATTAAATAATTTTATCCAGTTGGAGTTTTTATCGTCTTTTTGAAAAATAATTGTTGTTTTTAAATTGTTTTTTTGTTTTTCCGCTAAAACTTTGAACCAGCTTGCGCTTGGAGGTAGATTTGGCGCCAAAAAAAGGAAGTTTATTTTCTGCGGGTCTATGCCTACTCTTAATGCATTTTTAATCCAGTTAGAAGAATATGCCAGACAGATGAAATTGTTATTAGAAAATGCAAATAATGTATCATTTGATTGAATTAAACCTGTTTTATCATAAAAATTTTTATAATAATCCCTGTAATTTTTTATTAGTGAATTCAATTCGGACATCTCCGACTTTTTTTCTTTTAATTTTTCTTCAAGATCAAATACAAGGGAGTTTTGAGTAAAAATTCTTATATTGCCGTCTTTATAAAATGAAGCAAAGGAATGATTTTTGAATTTATAATCATTTTTTATTTCTTCTATAAATTCTTTTTCGCTTTCTTTTTTGTTTTTTATTTCATTTGCTTCTTCAACAATCACTGATTCATTTTTTTTAATATTAATGTTTTCAGATTTTAAGAAGTCCACCTGCTGTAAAATATCATGTTTTAAACCGATTATTTTTTTATCTTTTTGCGATTTTATTAATTTTGATTCTATAAAAGGATTCCCGGGTGCTAATTTGGTGAGTAAATTTACAATGTGAATATTATCAATAAAATCCTTTATTGCGGGAGAGTTTCCGATTTTTATAAAAGTCTTTGACTTTTCACCGAAATTTTCAAGATAAATCAAAAAACATTCTTGATCAATTTGAAAAACTTTATTGTCCATTTTAACCTCTAAAATATTTGAATATTATAACAAAAATATAAAAAAACACAACAAAGAATAATATAACTCAATTTAAAAAAATCCTAAAAAAAAATCAACATTAAATTTATTACAAATCATTATTTTAAATGTAATTGTCCAATTTAATAAAATATTTTTTAACAAATAATTTAGAGCTTTTTACTCCGGTTGATTTAAGTATTTAATACTTTATTATTAATTAATTGTATTAAATATTATTATGAATTTAGCAGGGGTACAAAAAGTTGTATCCCTATATTTAATTTATTTTTATGTTAATTCTTCAAGATTTTCATCCAAAAACATCTGAGCTATTTTCAGTTTGGCAATAGGTATTGAATAGCTTGAACAGGAAACATAATTTATTCCTACATTTTTTAAAAATTCAAGATTTGAAGGTTCGGCTCCCTGCTCTCCGCATAATCCTATTTTAATATCAGGTCTGATCAATCTTCCTCTTATTGATGCAATTGATATCATTTCTTTTACTGGTGTAGTTAAAACTTTAAAAGGATTTGAATCTATCAGGTCAAACTGGCTGTAATCAGGCATAAAAGAATTAAAATCATCCCTTGATAATCCGTGAGTGGTCTGTGTTAGATCATTTGTACCGAATGAAAAGAACTCGGCATATTTTGCTATCTGATCTGCTGTTAGTGCAGCTGCCGGCAGTTCAATCATTGTTCCGACCATGTAATCAAGCGGTTTTTTTACTATTAAATATTCCTTTACTTCGTTTTCTATCTGTTTTATGCCTTTTATGAAGTTTCCTTCTATTTTTTTCCCAAATTTAATCAATTTTACCTCTTCTGCGTTCATTACTATCGGGATCATTATTTCTGGTTTTATTTCTATTCCTTCTGCCTGTAGTTTATAACTAGCTTCAAAAATAGCCCTGATCTGCATCTCGTAAATTTCAGGGAATGTTACAGCGATTCTGCACCCTCTATGCCCAAGCATAGGATTAACCTCAGAAATCGCTTCACATTTATATTGAACTTCTTCTTTTTTAATATTTGGATTATTGATTTTAATATAATCCATAAAATCATTAAATTCATCATCGGTGTGAGGTAAAAATTCATGTAAAGGGGCATCAAGCAGTCTTACTGTAACCGGATATGGGTGCATTATTTTAAATATCCCGTAAAAATCTTCCTGTTGGAATTTTTGCAGTTTAGCCAGGGATTTCCTTCTTTCATTTGCATTGGCTGCCATTATCATTTCACGGAAAATATTAATTCTTTTTTCTTCAAAGAACATATGTTCTGTCCTGCACAAACCGATGCCTTCCCCTCCAAAAAGCTTAACGGTTGCTGCATCTTTTGGAGTATCAGCATTACCGTAAACTTTAAAATCTTTTATATATTTGTTTGTGAGCTTTATCAGGTCCATAAGACCGGATTCATGAGGATCCGGTTCTATTAAATCTGCATTACCAAGTAAGATTCTCGGTTTTCCATAATACGGGACATCTAATGTGATATAATCGCCTTCTTTAACAGTAATATCTCCGATTGTAAATTTTTTTTCTTTTACATCAATTCTAATTTCTGTATTTACTAAAGATACTTTTCCATACTGTCTTGCAACAACAGATGCGTGGGCTGAATACCCTCCTTCTGAAGATAAAACCCCGTTTGCTAATTCTATAGCTTTTACATCTTCTGCATAAGTTGCAGGCAGGCATAATATTACGTTAGAATCCTGTTCAGATGCTATTGCTTTTCTTTTAGCTTCCAAAAGATCATCTGTATTGAAAAATATTCTCCCCTTTGCTGCACCGGGCGCTCCGCCTATACCTCCGTCAATTGATTTTAGTTTTTTACTGAAACTTGGATCAATTATAGGATGCAATATTTCAGATACCTGTGATGGTTTTATATGATTTATCAGATATTCGTTATCTATTATGTTTTTTTTCAGCAAATAAAATAGACATTTCAATTCTGCCTGTGTTGATTTGTTTATTACCGATCTGTTTGATAAAAGCCATAATTTGCCTTTTTCTATTGTAAAAATAATTTCTCTGATTTCTTTAAAATTACATTCAATTTCATCTGCTATTTTGTTAAGCTGCGATATATATTTTGAGTCTATTTTTTGTATATCGGTTTCCTGACCTTCAACTGCATCAAATTTGTTCTGATAGCAGGCGCCCTGTATCTTTTGTTCTCCTGTAACGATGTTTCTTGTATAATATGTTCCGGAATAGGAATCCTTTCCGTAATTTCCATAAACCATAGGCTGTACGATGATAGCGGTGTCTTCATCATCCATGTCTTCTGAATTTAAAAATATGCTTATTCTCTCTAAGATGAAGTTCAACTGGTAATAAGCATCTTCAAAAAATTGTTTAGGAAATAATGTTTTCGCAAATTCAATATTTTTTTTGTAATCATCAAGCGTTTTTGATTTATTGATCTGATCCATAAATTTGTTTATTTTTTCTATGCCTTCATTTTCCCCATATTTCAGCTGGATTATGTTTAACATTCCTTTAATTAAAAAATTTGAATATTCATGGTAGGCAAATGTTTCGCCTACTATTTCTTTAAAGCCGTTTATCGTTTTATCAGTTAATCCGATTGTATGCACTGACGGAAAATGTTCTATTTCAAGAGAAGGGCTAATTACAATTTTAAAAATCGCCGGATTTGTTTCTGATCCGAATTTTTTCCCTATTTCCTCTTCAGCAAGGAAGCAGAATTTTTGTAAATCTTCCATGATATTAGTATCAACTAATTTGGAAGCTATATCTGAATCAATTATAATTCCGGGAAGTATGGGCATTTTAAGATTTGATAATTCTATCAATCTTTTGCCTCTTATGCCGATTTTGGATAAATCTAAATCTTTTTCTTCTATAGTGCTGGTTGAGAAATAATGTATGTTTTGATTGTTCAGAATCATATTTTAATCTCCATTTAAAATAAGTTTAATATTTGATTTGGAGTGCCTTTTAAGAAAGCTTCAAATTTTATACTTGCACCCTGAGTTAAATAACGCCTTAACTTTGAAGCGCTTCTGAATTCTGGACCTAAAAGGCAGAAAAAAATCATTGTCCCGTGTTTAACTTTTCCCCATTTAAATAATGTATTTATATCATGTATCTGTTCATTGTCATAAAATACAAGGACTTTTGTATCAGGATATTTACATTCATAAGAAGCGATTATTTTTTTCCAAGCTTCAACATTTCCATTGTGAAATAATTCATTGGATACAACAATGCCATATTGGGGCGATAGTTTGACTTTTTTTGATAAGGCTTGCTGTTCCTGTTGATTTTGAGAGCTTTTAGCTGCTGCCTGTTCTTCCTTTTTTTCTGCAGTGGACTTATATGTTAAATTTCCTGATTTTAATTTATTGGCTAATTCTTTTTTTATATTGCCGCCGTTTAATAAATCTATGATTAAATTACTTGCTTTTTCCGCTAATTCTAAATCAAAGCTTTCACTGAAATTGCCAGTATAAATATTAATTAATTCATTTTCTTTAAATCCATCTGAAATATTATCCAGATGATCTATATTTTTAGGATTTAATAAAATAATTCCAAGCTGAGGATGATAATATGAAATTATAAAGTCAAATGCATTCCATGTGTTAATTTCTTCAAAAATTTTATTTAGATTTTCTATTGAAACACTTCCGGTTAAGTTATAAGATTTGATAAAATATTTAAATTTATCTATTAATAATGCGTTTAATATAGCTCTTATTTGATATTGTTTAATTTCGTTCTTATTTATCAAATTAATGATTAAATCTGCTAAATTTTGATTATTATTAAAGCTTTTAATTAATTGATTTACATTATTAAAATGTTTTAAAGATATATTAAAACCGTCTCTTGTGCTTAAAAAATTTAAATTATTTTCCATTTAATTCTCCAAGAATGGCCTAATAAAGATAAAAGCTAAAAAGACATATAGCCTTTTTAGCTTTTATTATGTTGAAATTATTAAATTTCAGTTAATCCGCCTTGCTGTTTTGCAATATTCTTACTTACGTCTACAATGCCTTCCGGAGCGCTTGAAGATTCTTCGAGATAATCGCCTCCTGATTGTCTGTCATATTCTTCTGATGACATAAATGCCTGATCAATATCAGCTCTGACAGTTGATCTTCTTCTAGAATATGATGCAAAAGCAGCGTCCATGAAGCCTTTGCTTACTCCATGTAAGAATTCATTCAATACATTTGACATTGCATCAAGTGTATATTTTTTCCTTTTAATCGATGTGATATCGATATCTAATATCAAGCCGGGTTGAATATGATAAGGATTAATCATATATTCAAATCTGTTGAATTCTCTTTCAAGGAAATTTAATCTGTCTTCAACAGCTACTCTCTGGATCGGGTTTTGATTTGAGAAAGTTTTTTCCAGTTTTTCTCTCATCAAGATAAACATATTTTTAATTTCTCCCTTTTCCCAGACATATGATCTGTTGAATTTCTGAACTTCTGTATCTTTTGGTCTTACAAATGTAACTTCATTCCATTTTTTATCCAGGATGCTGTATTCATTTGTTTCTAATCCCATTTTTGCCTTAACTTTATTAGCTTTTGCCAATATTTTGTCCGCATAATCATAGAAATCTTTTTTGGTCTTTTTTGACCTGAATATATTTTCTATTATATCATATAATCTTGTTATTTCTTTCTGCATTTCTTTATATTGAATATCATAAGCTTCTCTTTCTGCAATCAGCTGTTCCTGATCGTAATAAGTAAGCCTTATAGAATATCGTTCATCAGGCAGTTTTGACACATCTGTGTCTTCATATTCTCTGATTATACAATCCCTTGCATTTTTTAAGTTTTCAATATACTGATATCCCATTTTTGAAGTATCAAGAATACTGGTGATAGAATTAATAGCAGTATTAAAGCCTCTGTTTCTGATATTTTCAATATCAATAATTTTCTTGATATTTTCTCTTATGTTTTGTGCATCATATTCAGATTGAGGAATTTCTGCTCTTAAACCTTCTATTCTATCAATAATTGTCTTAGTTACATATTTGTATCTTAAAGAATCAGGATTTTCTTTATCGTCTGAAGTATGATCTTCTACTCTTTTCATTTTTTCAAACAGAATTTCCGTATCTGAAAGGTCTTCAAGACCTTCATCAGCTCTTTGATCTTTAAATGCAGAAATTTCTTTGTCAATCACATCTAATACGTGTTTAGAAATCAGATCTTTGATTAAATATTCAACAGTTGTCTGATAGTGGAAAATAGGAGATATTAATTCTGAGTCAAGAATGTTTACTGACAGTTTAGTATCAGTAACAGTTTTTGGTTTGTAGTAATTGTCTTTAAAAGCACATTTTACAATAGAATAAGCATTTTCTCCTCTTATAAATGCACCAATATCATTTTTTTGTCTTAAAATTGAATTTGTGTCATTTTCCAGCTCATTTAAACCTCTTTGTACATGTCCCTGCAGGTGACCATACATATTAATAATTGATTTTTCAATTTCACTGGTGTTGAACTTATCCATTCCGCCGATCTGATCTAATAATTGAGCAATTTCTCTTGGGGTATACCTGGCAAGAGTTTTTAATTCTTCTTTGTCAATAAAATTTCTTACCTTTTTTACCATTTCATCTTCAGCAGTAACTACAAATCTGTTGAACATATTCTGGTAATTCTGGTTATAGTAGTTAAAAAGTTTTTCTTTTAACCCGCCCATTATATCCATTCTTTCAAGAACTTCTTTTGGGACTTTAGAGGTTAAATGGTTCATAACTTTATCTACTTCTTCTTTAATTACATTATCTACCTCTTTCTGCTGATCCCTGAACATTTGTGCGAGAGAGTTACGCGAACCGACCGCACTCGGTTTTTCGGGATCGAACACATTAGGGCTTTTTGGTAACATATCAGCCATAAAAAACTCCTTTTAATTTAAAAATAGTTTAAGAACAATAATAAAACTTTCTATTCCCATGAATAGATAATATTTTGTTATTCACAAACCAAAAAAATAAAATTTGTTTTAATTATAAAAAAAATAATAATAAATTGCAACTTATTTTAATTAATTTAATAAATAATTATTTTTTATTAAAATTAAATTTATTTTAAATATTTTTAGGATATTTTTTGTTTTTTTTTAAATAAAATTTATATTGGATGAATTTTTTTTATTAATTTGTTTTGCTCATTAATTAATTATATGATATATAATAAAACCGATGAAAATTTTTAAAAAAATTAATGTTTTTTTATTTTTATTAATACTGTTATCTTGTAATAAAGATAAAAAAAATGATGAATCCTATTACAATGCACAATTAAAAGTCAAAAAAAACAATGAAAATTCAGTTAATCTTCCTGTTGATAATAAGATAATTGAGGGCTATTTAGGAAGCAGTTTTGTGCTGATAAATTTTTTAATAGTAAATCTGGATTCTGACATAGAGAATGAACTGGCTATAGCTTACAAAAAAAACGATTCTTCAAATATTAGCATTGCAATATTTGATTTATTAAATTCAGGGTTAATTAAGAAGAATTTTAATTATGATTCTGAAATTTTTGATGCAAACAGCTTTTCAATGGCTTCTTATAATTTATTCCGTCAAGATGACATAGCAATTGTTATTGAAGGAAAATCAAAAGAAAATAAATTTTTATTGAATATATTTTCATATTTTGATACTGAAGCTGATAAATTTTATAAGTTAGTTGGGGAATTTTACGGAGATTACTCTGTAATTATTGATTTTAAAGAGGTGGAAAACGACAGAGGTAAATATCACATTTTAAAAGATGTTGTTACAATTGAAAATTCCTTCAGTTATGCTAATACCAATATTCAGCAAAAAAGTGAATATATATGGGATTATGACAATTTAGAGTTTAAATTAGCAGGAACTGGTCAGATTTTGTCTACAAATAATAAAATTGATAATATTGAAGACCTTCTTGGATATATAAATGGATATTGGTACCCGGAATATTATGCAAAATTATTAAATCAAGAAGAAAAACTGATAAATTTCGACCAGTCTTCAATAGAGTTTATTTCATTTTCTCCTTATTTTAAAGAAGTAAACATAAAATATGATGATTATATGGCAAAATATAATATTTTAAAAACATATAAATTTTGGAGCAATAGACCCGGCATTTCATTAAACGTAGAAAGCATCCAAAAATCAAGCAATAAAAATTATATAAAAATCGATGTTGTGCTTGTTGAAGCAGACAAGATACTGGTTAAGGGTCCTGGTACATTTGAAGAGATGAATTATATAAGATTTCCTAAATCTTTTATTGAAATTATTAATGATAAAAAGAATGAAAAGATTGAAAAAGAAAAAAAGCGTATTAAAAATTATTTAAATGATACTTTTGTATTAATGAAAAAAAACAAAGATGAAAAGGAAAAAAAGGAAGATGTTTTTATCAATTTCGATAATAATAACAGGTTTTTCATTAAGAGAGGAAATGAAAAGGAAGAAGGTTGCTATATTATTATTAAGGATAATTTAGGATTTATTATTTCTTTTTTATTTAATCAATCAAGTAATATTTTAAATTCAAGATATTACTTGATTGATGAATCAAATGAAAAAAAAGTTTTGTACTTAACACCGGTTAAAATAAATTACAACAGCTTCACAATAGATGATTTTAAGAAAATTGCATTTGTAAAGGGTGAAATAGATGCAGATAAATCAAATTGAAAATCCTTCAGGCAGTATATTGGTTTATCCTTATTGGGATGATGATGAAGAAATCAATCATGTTTTGCCTCAAAAATTAATAAAAAAAATAGAAAATGATAATAAATTAACACCATTCGCTAAAAATAACTATAAAAGATATTTTATTGATCAAAATGATATTATTGTGATACATATCGGTAAAAAAAACTTCATTAATTTGGATTCAATAAGGCAGTTTTCTTCTTTAGCTTTAAAAAGGGTAAAAAAATATTTGTTTGGTGAAGTTAATATTTTTTTATTCAGCAAAAAATGGAATTTAAAAAATAATGATTGCATATATGCTTTTTTAGAATCATTATATTTATCAGATTATAGATTTAAAGGATACAAAAAAGAGGAAAAACTATTCGATATTAAAAAAGTCAATATAATAAATGAAGATAAAGTATCAGATTTTGATAAAATCAATGAAAAGTGTAGAATAATTTGTGACTCGGTTAAAATGACCCGTGATCTTATTAATGAACCTGCCAATATTTGCAATATTGATTATATTGAAAAAAAGTCCCTGCAGATTTCAAAGGAAAACAATCTAAACATCAATGTTATAGACAAAAAAAAGCTAGAGAAAATGGGAATGAATTTATTGCTTGCTGTAGGCAGAGGAAGTATTGAAGAGCCCAGATTAATTGAGATTAAATATAATCAAGATAATAAAAAACCGACAATCTGTCTTATAGGCAAGGGGATAACTTATGATACAGGCGGCATAAATTTAAAGCCTGGCAGTGCATTAGATGATATGAAAAGTGATATGTCCGGAGCAGCAACGGTTTTAGGGATAATAAATGCATGCAGCAAATTAAAACTTTCTCTAAATTTAATCGGATTACTCCCTCTTGCTGAAAACAGCATAGATGGAAAATCTTTCAGGCCCGGTGATATATTGGTGGGATTTAATAAAAAATCTATAGAAATTAAAAATACAGATGCTGAAGGCAGATTGATACTTGCTGATGCTCTGTCCTATTCGGACACAAAAAAATGCAATACAGTGATTGATTTTGCGACATTGACAGGCGCGGCGATTGTTGCATTGGGCACTAAAATAACAGCCGGATTTTTTAAAAACAAGACCATAAAAAAGAAAATCTTGGAAGCAGGCAGAAAAACAGGCGAACCGATATGGGAACTGCCGCTTTTTGACGATTATAAAGAGATGATAAAAAATGATATTTCTGATTTAAGGAATATCGGAGAACCGCCAAGAGAGGCAGGCACAATTATAGGAGCTTTATTTTTAGATGAATTTATTGAAAATAAAAATTGGGTTCATTTAGACATAGCAGGTCCTGCATTTATAAAAGAAGAAGCTTTTTATAATAAAAAGGGCGCAACCGGAGTAATGATAAGAACAATTATTGAATTTTTAGAAAATTATAATGAAATTGTTGATATTTGATATTATATAATTTAAAATTAGAATACGGATTAAACTATGATTATTCCTATAAAAAGTTTTAAAAAAGGAGCTTTCATTTACTTAAGCGGCAATGTCCCGCTGAAAGAGTTTTACATTGTAAAATCAGGACAGATAAAGATAACTAGAACTAATACCATACTTGGGATGACCGAGGAAATCAAGTCAACAGGCTATATTATTGGTATAATTCAATGCATTACAGGCATACCTGCCGAGGAAAATGTCATTGCATTGACAGATTGTGAGATCTTTATTATTCAAAAAGATAAAGTTGAGGAAGTTTTCAAAACCCATAAAAAGATTGTATTAAAAATTTTATCAGAATATTCTGAAATATTAAGAAAGCTTGATTCCGATTTAATAAATTTTCATTTTTTTACTGACAATAAAAATCGAACAGATAAAATGTTCGATGCAGTAGAAAAATTTATTAAAATCGATGAAAAGGATAAAGCAAGCCATTTATTGTTAAACATAATTGATGAAAATAAGAATAACAAAAATTTAATAACAAAAGCAGTTAAAATGCTTACATTTTTACCAAAATTAGAATTGTTTAAACCGGACAAAATTATTTGCGATCTGACATTGCCGAGAGGCAGCGTAATATTTACAGAGTATGAAAAAGGGAATAATTTTTTTATTATAAAAAGAGGCAAAGTTAAAATAACTATGCTGAAGAGGAACAAGGAAATTTTATTGGCTATTTTAGGTGAGGGAGATATTTTCGGTGAAATGTCTATATTTAACGATAAACCGAGAAATGCTACAGCAATGACTGATGAGGATACAGAATTAATGGTAATTGACAAGAGGGGAATTAATAATCTGCCGCCTCCTCTTTTTATAAAAGTACTTGATTTTTTATCCAAAAGAATTTGGCTGGTGCAGAGGCAGATTATTTGTTATAAATTACCTGTAATAACTGCAAAATTATATTATTTACTGGCTTCAAAAATGATTGTTGAATTAAAAATTCCTGACAGAGGTAATAAAGATTCATATATTTTTAAATTCCCTGTAAAGGAATTATATGAAATGATAGACTTTGAGTATGATGAAACAGAAAAAGATGATATTGCAGAGTTTTTAAATGATAAAAACCTGGAATTTTATCATGATTGCATAAAGATAAAAGATATTGGCGCTTTTTTAGATAAAAGTTCTTATCAATTTTCAAGGGCTTTGATTGTTTATAATTCAAAAATGGACAGATTATAAAAGAAGTTAATTTATTTAAAATAATTGAGGAGTTTTATGAAGGGTACAATGTCTCTGATATTAGGAGGAGGGCAGGGGTCAAGGCTCTATCCTCTGACTAAGGACAGATCAAAGCCGGCTGTTCCAATCGGTGGAAAATTCAGATTAATCGATATTCCTATAACTAATTGCTTAAGGTCAAATTTGAACAGAATATTTATTGTGACTCAGTTCAATTCTGAATCTTTAAACAAGCATATTTCTCATACTTACAGTTTTGATAATTTTCATCATGGTTTTGTAAATTTGCTGGCTGCTGAACAGACAATAACATCGAGAGATTGGTATCAGGGTACTGCTGATGCTGTGAGAAAAAATTTAAGGCATATTTTAGCTTATAATGATGTAAAGCATGTATTGATCTTAAGCGGCGATCAGATTTATAATATGAATTTTAAAAGATTGATTAATTATCATAAATCAAACGGATTTGAGCTGACGATCAGTGTTATACCTGTGCACGAAAAAAATGCTCAATTTTTTGGAATTATGAAAGTCAATAAAAATGCTGAAATATTGAAATTTGTAGAGAAACCCAAAGAATCAGATTTGTTAAAAGAGTGTGAAAGCAGGGAGTATATAAGAAAAAATTATCCTGATATTGAAGAAAATAAGGATTACCTGGCTTCAATGGGGATTTATTTATTTAATGCTGAAACGCTCATCAATGCTTTGGATAATACATATTCCGATTTTGGTAAAGAAATTATACCTGCTGCTATCAGCAATAACAAAGTTGGAGCATATTTTTTTAACGGATACTGGGAAGATGTGGGATTGATAAAGACATTTTTAGAGGCAAATTTGGATTTTACAAACAAAAAACCTAAATTTGACTTGTATAAGCAGATGCTCTATACTCATGCCAGATTTTTACCTCCTTCCAAAATATACAATTGCAGAATCACTCAGGCAATGGTATGTGAAGGCAGTATAATTAATGGAGCGGAAATAAAAAAGAGCATAATCGGAATCAGAAGCATAATCAAAAAGAATGTAAAAATAGAAAATTCATTAATAATGGGTGCTGATTATTATGAAAAGAAATTTGATCTGGACATGAACAGGTCAAGAAATATTTTGAATATAGGAATAGGTGAAAATTGTATTA
Source organism: Spirochaetota bacterium (assembly GCA_016935915.1). Lineage (GTDB taxonomy): Bacteria > Spirochaetota > GWE2-31-10 > GWE2-31-10 > JAFGQB01 > JAFGQB01. The sequence goes on along the minus strand of JAFGQB010000002.1, from coordinate 5,564 downwards.
TTAAAAATGCAATAATCGATAAAAACGTAAGAATTGGTAAAAATTGCAGGATAATCAATAAAAACAATATTAAGAATCATGAATCTGAAAAATATTATATAAAGGATTATATTGTGATTATTCCAAAAAATACCATACTGGAAGACAATACTATTATTTGAATATAAAAAATTTTTCCGGAATAAAATAAAATTCATCATTTGTATCTTTGGGTAATAATAGGATCGTATTATATTCATTGTTTTCATAAAAAGTCAAACACTCGCATAAATCAATGCTGCTGTTTAAAAAAGTACGATATTTTATTTTGGTTTTAAACCCGAAATCTGAAATTTTAATGTTTTCTGCTCTGAAATACATGTCAAAATTACCGTCTTTATGATCAGTTGTAATATTTAAGTTAAAAATTTTATTGTTTGTTATAACAACTTTTATTTTATTTATTCCGTAATAATTCATGCTTTCTAATGCATCAAGAGAGTTCGGATTGTTATAAACTTGATTTGTTTCTCCAAACTGAATCATTTTACCATTATTCAAAATCAGAATATAATCTGAAATGGGAAATGCATCTTTTAAACTGCTCATGGCAATTATTGTTGTGACACCTATTTTATCAATTATTTTTTTAAATAATTTTCTTAATATTTCTTTATTTTCCTTATCAAGACCTGAAAAAGGTTCATCAAGCAGCAAAAGGTTTATATTTTTCGTCTTTTCTTTTGCTAGAGAAACAACCTTTTTTATTCCTTCACTTAACTGGTTTGGCTTGAAATTTTTATAGAATTCCGGTAAATTATATAATTCAAATACCTTTTTGACTTTTTCATCTACTTCATTTTTTGTATCCTTCTCTAATTCTAAAGGAAATGATATATTTTTTTTTATTATAAAATGGGGGTATAGAACATTTTCCTGAAATACAAATCCTATTTTTTTATCTTTGATTTTCAAGGAATCAAATTGTTTATCGTCAAGTAATATATTGCCTGAGTCAGGTGTTAATAAACCGCTTATTGCTTTTAATAAAAGTGTTTTTCCTGATCCTGAAATTCCTAATATTGTAAGGATTTTTCCTTTTGGTAATGTAAAAGATATATTGTCAATTATAAAATTACCCTGATGACATGATAAATCACTTACTTTAAAATAATCTGACTTTATAATGTCTTGTTTTTCAGTATTCATTAAGAAAATTATAATTATAATTTTTAAAATGTCAAAAAAAATTATTATATAATTATTAAATTTTACAAATTTAATAATTAATTAAAATTTTTTCATAATTAAAAGTCATTTTATGGATTTATTAATATTTCATTAATATAGTTTTTAAAGTATTAAAATATAATTTATAATTTTGGTATTAAAATATACAGCGGCAATTTGGACAATTGTTATTTTAATAGCCTTCTGTTTTTCCAGCCGATAGGTAATGTTATTAATGTAACTGTATAACTTGCCAAAAGGGTATATGATAATACGCCGTGAGCAATTCCGATGTAATCTGCATAAGATGCTCTTCGATAATATGCAATACCTGTTGCTATCATGCTTATGATTTCCAGTATATATAATACCGATGTAATGATTGAGCTTACAAAATGCGGGAAATTTATCGGCATTTTCTTTTTTATTTTAATACCCAGCGTTATATAAGCCATTATAAGACTGGAACCCAAAAAGAGATAGGTAGTACCCGCCAGGACCATATGTGAAATCCTTAAAGCCTCATATACAGTCATACTGCTGTTTGGAGAAACAGCAGCTGAAGCAGAGGAAACAGCGTCATGATCATCGTCTTCTTCATGATCTGAGGACTTGTTTATGGAATTATAGAGCATAATGTGGCCTATTACGCTTAGAGGGATCATGTTTGCATAGCCTATAGCTCCGATAATGCCGTGTGCAATGTTGATCCTAAAAAGTGCTTTGTTTTGAGTGTCAGTTGCGGCTGTTACTGAATCGTTTTTATCAGGTGTGGAATTTTTTAATAAAGTTTTATCTGCTGATTTTTCATTGGAATAAATCAGTATATTTAGCGAAAAAGTCAAAAGCATCAACAATAGAATCTTTTTCATTTAAAGTTTCCTTTATTTTGTATAAAATCAAGATAATTGTAGAAAAATTAGCAGTTTAAGTCAATTTAAAAAAAAATTTAATTGATTTTTTAAATATCAAGATCTTTGAACAGGTTTCTTGCAGGTTTAATTTCTTCATCAAATAGGTATATTATCCATTCGTACAATGAATTATAGTTATATCTTGTCAACAGAGATAAAATATTGAAATTCATTATTTCATTTTTTATTACCCTTTTGAATAAGATCTTTGAATATGATAAAATTATTTTAAATTCATTATTGAAAATTTTTTTTATTTTGTTCTGGACAATATCAAATTCTTTTTTATAATAATCCAGTCTTTTTATAAGAATATCGGGTTTTGTAAAAATATCATAGAGATGTTTTTTTAAAGTAATTTCATAGGGCTCTATTCGGTTTATAACTTTTAAGAATTTATCAATATTATCTTTGTAGGTTTTTGCCAGCATTATTAGATTAATTGATGTGAGCACATAAAAATCTATTAAATTATTAAGATATTTTTTTAACTCATCGGAAGTATTGCGTGTTTTTATGATAAAATTAAATAAAAGTTCAAAAATTATGATTTTTCTTTCTAAGGGCGTTTTTATCCAATTATAAAAAAGGTTGTCTGATATATAAATTATATATAAACTTATCACGTCATTTTTAACTTTTTTATCATTTATCTTGCCATCAAGAAAATCGCTGAATTCCATGAAAAATTCATTTTTGTGCTTTAAAAATGCTGATTTTAAAAATAATATATTATTTATTTTGAATAATTTTGTTTTATTCAATAGCTTCTTTAAATTTACTTTTTTTAAATTTTTTTCTTTTATTGCTTCATTTAATGTTTCAAGGGAAATGCCTTCTCGATATTCTGTTAATATTTCTCTAATTATTTTATAATTCATTGGTTTTTTAGTGTTTTTTTTATTTTAATATTTTAAGTATATCTTCAAAAGTAATGAGTTTTGTTTCTTCTCCTTTGAGGATATTTTTAATATTATATTTTTTATTTTTTATCTCTTCATTGCCTGCAAATAAGACAAAAGGAATGTTTTTCTTCTCAGCCAGCTTAAATTGACTTGAAATCTTTTGTTTTTCATAAATTATCTCTGTATTTATGCCATTTTCTCTGAATTTAGATGCTAATATATGATATTCATCATTTAGATCATCATCAAGATTAAAAATTAGCAGTCTGGTTTTTGAATTTTGTATTTTAATAATTTTTTGTTCTTCCATTAATGATAATATTCTGTCAAGTCCAAATGCCGCCCCAATACCGGGTATTTCATTTTTAGAGTACAATCCGGTTAAATTATCATATCTGCCTCCGGAACAGATTGAGCCGAAATCCATTCTGTCCTTTACATAAACTTCAAAAACTATGCCGGTATAGTAATCCAAGCCTCTGGTTATAGCTGGATTAAAAGAAAAATATTTTAGAATTTCTAGTTTTTTTAGTATTTTAAAAATATATTCAGTATCTATCACAGGATCAGAGTTTTCTTTCCCTAAAATTGATTTATAGCTATCCAGGATATCAAAAATATCTGTGTTCTCAACAGCTGTATCTTTATCAGCAGAACCTGTTATATTCAGGAATTTCAATATATCCTCAGTGTTTTTTTTAGATATTCCAATAACGTCAACAAGTTCTTTATAGACATTATCAGCACCGATTTTATATATTTTGTCTATTGTACGCAGGATTTGAGCTGATTTTTCGGACAAATCAAACTTTGTCAATAATGAGTTTAAAATTTTTCTATTATTCACGTAAATTGTGAAATTTCCGATATTTAAGCTTAGTATACCGTCTTTAATTATAGATAGTATTTCAATATCGCTTTCGAGAGATTTTGTGCCCAAAATATCGAAATCGCACTGGTAAAATTCCCTGTATCTTCCTTTTTGAGTGTTTTCACCTCTCCATACCGGAGCAATATGATACCTTTTAAAGGGGAATGTCAGTTCATTGAAATGCTGGCTGACAAATCTTGCAAGAGGTACAGTAAGATCAAATCTCATGGCAATATCCCTGCCTCCATGATCATTGAATCTATAAATCTGTTTATCAGTTTCGCCTCCTCCTTTACCAAGAAGAATTTCTGAATATTCAAGAGCTGGTGTGTCAATAGGGAGAAAACCGTATTTTTCGAATATTATTTCAAAATTTTTTATTATTTCTTTTTTTATGATCATTGTTTCAGGGGGTGTATCTCTAAATCCTTTTAATGTTCTTGGTTCAATCATTTTTTAATCCTTAAATATGTTATTCTGAATTTCGTAGTATTTATATTAAAAATAAACAATTACTTTTTTAAATTTATAAAAATATTTAACATTGCAGTAATTTTTAAAATTATTATAACTTTTGTATTAATATTTTCTTTAATATTAAGCGGTTTATAAGTAATTTTTAAACCGCTTAATAAAATTAGATATAAAAAAAATTATTTGTCATATTAATATATGACAAATTTGACATATATTAATATGACAAATGTTAAAAAATCATTATACTTTATAAATTAAACTAAAATTTAATTGAATTTAGCATTATTTTTTAATTTTGTCTTTAAACTTTTTATTAAAAATATACCTAATTACATAGATAAATATGCCTAACAGCATATGTCAGAAATTATGAAAATTTAATAATCTATCAATGTATCAGAGAATTTAAATACTTTGTTAACAAATATTTAGAAAATATTATAAAGGAGCTAAGGATGAAAAGATTTATATTTTTAATTGTACTGATAATAATTTTATTTTCATGTCAGATGCCTGAAGATAAAGAGGGAAAAGATGATTCTCTAGAGCTTAAATATGATGACGGAACACCTTATATAGCCAGAACTTATGGTGATACAAATATTGAATATGCAATAAGATTACCGTATTATAGTATTATGAACAAATACACAGGCAGGAAAATAACAAAAGCTAAAGCATATTTTCATAAAGCACCGCTTTATGCCAGAATTAAAGTGTATCAATGTAATTATTTGTCAACATTTCCCTATGCAGGACCGGCTTCTGAAGGAGATGGCGGATATCCTGGTTTCGGAACGTCAGCCTTGATCGCCAACCAGCTTTTTACTTCGGGTGTAACATATATGGATAATTCGTGGCATATTTTTAGTTTTACTTCTCCGATTACTGTTCCTGCTAATAAGGATATCTGGGTTATTGTTGAAATTACAACTTCAAGTGTCAGTGATATGGCGTTCTGTTTTGATAGAGGACCGGGTAATTTAAATTCTAATTATTACAGATTGACAGTCAACTCCGGTTCATGGAACAATTCAATTACAACATTTGATACAAATGTCATGATAAGAGCTTTTGTTGAGTGATTTTATATTAATTACTTATTAGAAATTTAAAAAGCAGAATATTTTAATAAAGATTCTGCTTTTTTTATTAATGACTTTATGAAATAATGAATATTTAATAGTT
>JAFGQB010000272.1 GCA_016935915.1 Spirochaetota bacterium | reverse complement strand
TCTAAAAGACTATCTGTTTATTATATTTTTATTCGAAATTCGTCCTATTTATTAAAAATTTCATCCAGAAAATTTAATGTTACAAGTTGTTTTTCAAAAATATTTTTAATAATATTAACTGTGATCGTATATATTTGTTTAAAACAGGTTAAATCAATTATTTCTGATTTTAAGTCCATATATTTACCGATATAAAAATTTTCCCATAAATTACACGATTTAAAGTCAATAAAAAATTTTTTGCCTACAGCATCATTTTCACAGAAAACACCGCCGTTATTAATGTCAAAATAGTATCGGTCAAATTTACAACCGCAATGACTGCATTTCATCAAATTAAACTTATAGCCTGATAGAAATAAAAATTTAGAAGTAAAAAACAAAAAAGATTTATAAATGTCATTCTGCTCTTTTAAAATCGAAATTGAATAGAACAAAAGATAGAAATAGCTTTTAAATTCATCCGAGCTGATATATGAATTTAATAGTATATCCGTAAAAAAAGAAGTCAGATAAATATATTCCAGTTTATTGTTAATAAAATCATTTAAAATGACATTGCTTATGTCTTCAAGTTTAAGATAATTTAGTTTTTCAGATTTATACAGGTTTAGGTTTGCAACAATATATGGTTGAACAGATGCGCAAAACCTGCTTGAATGTTTTGCTGCTCCGAAAGCAGTTGCATTTTGGACGCCTATGATGGGAGAGATAAAAATAAAATTACGGTTTATTTCACCTGAAGCAGAAGTTTTTAAGATTATTGCATCGGTTTTGATATGCCTTAATTTATTCATTTTTGTTTATTAAATCTGATCAATGCACTTTTTCCATGAGCATATAATCCTTCTGAATTTGCAATTGCTGTAATATTTTTTGTATATTTGTCCAATGAATCCCTGGAGAACTCGATCCAGCTGAATCTTTTTTGAAAATCATAAACACCCAGAGGTGAAAAAAATCTTGCAGTTCTGGATGTAGGTAAAACATGATTGGGCCCTCCGAGATAATCGCCCACGCTTTCAGGGGTGTATCTGCCCAAAAAAACGGAACCTGCATTCCTGACTTTGTCAAGAAGTTTATAAGGCTTATATGAAAAAAGTTCAAGATGTTCAGGCGCAATTATATTTGAGATTTCTAAAGCAGTAAAAATATTTGGGCAATTTATTATTATACCCCTTTGGTTCAATGACTTAATTGCATTTTCTGAAATTGAAAGATCGTTTGCCTGTTTATAAAGTTCTTCCTTTATTTTCAAAAGATAATTTTTATCGGTGCCTATTAATATTGCACGTGCATAACCTCCCGGAGGGTGTTCTGCCTGGCTTAAAAGATCAGCGGCTATTAATGGGATATCTTCCTCTTTATCAGTATCCGCTATAACAAGTATTTCAGAGGGTCCTGCTATCATATCAATGTCTGTTTTGCCGTAAACAAGTTGTTTTGCAGTTGCAACGTAAATATTGCCGGGCCCAACGATTTTATCAACAGGTTTTATATTGCCAGCACCATAGGCAGCGGTAATTATAGCCTGTGCCCCGCCTATACGATAAATTTCCTTGATTTTTAAAAGTTTAACAAGTGTTGCTACTGCGGGAGATTCAATAAAAGTTTTGGGAGGACTGAATAAAACTATTCTTTTTACCCCAGCGATAATTGCAGGTATTGCAGTCATATAAAGTGTTGAAGGGTATAATGCTCCTCCTCCCGGAATATATATTGCCGCGGAATCTATGGGAATAACCTTTTGTCCCATTTTGTTTTTTTCCTTATCAATATAAAAAAAAGATTTCTGCAATTCCTTTTCATGAAAATCTCTGACTCGTTTTACGGCAGTTTCAAGGGATTTTGACAGCTCGGGGCTTATTTTTTTGGCGAGAAGGACTATCTCTTTTTCGCTTACAGCGGCATTGGTTTCAGTGAGATTAAAGTTATCGAACTTTTTTGAATATTTTGCTACAGCTTTAAATCCGTTCTTTTTAATTTCATTTATCCATTTTTGTACTGTTTTTTCAATTTTATAATTGCTTTTTTCCTCTTCTTGCAGGAATTTTGCCAAATCATTGGGAATTTCAGCTTTTTTAAGTTCAAAAAATTTCATTGATTGATCCTGAATTTATTAATTATTAAGTAATTTAATACATTTTTATAATAAATCAAGATATTTTTTTAAAATAATTTATAAACTAAATATTTAATTAATTAAATATTTATGATAATAATTTATTTAATATTATAACGGAGATTAAAATGAAAGTCGGAATTACCTATGATCTGAGGGATTATTATATTAAGGAAGGATATTCTCTGGAAGAAACTGCAGAATTTGACAGGACAAGCACCATTGATGCGATTGCAGAGACATTAAAAGGTTTAGGTTTTGAAATTGACAGGATCGGAAATGATTTTGAACTAATGAAGAGGCTTGTTAACAGGGAAAGATGGGACATGGTTTTTAATATTTGTGAGGGTTTAAATGGATACGGCAGGGAATCAATTGTCCCTGCTTTGCTTGAAAATTATAAAATACCTCATGTTTTTTCTGATCCGCTTACCCTGGCAATATCATTAAACAAAGGCATGGCTAAGAGAATTTTCAAGAGTTTTAATATCAGGACTCCGGATTTTTATGTTTTAAATGATATAGAAGATATTGAAAATATTAAGATAGATTATCCTTTATTTGCAAAACCTATTGGGGAAGGCACAGGCAAGGGAATCGGACCTGACTCAAAAATAAATAATTTTAATGAATTAAAAATGGTATGCAATAAACTTTTAAAAAAGTATAATCAGGCTGTTTTAGTTGAAAAATATCTTTCCGGCAGGGAATTTACTGTGGGCATCATAGGTACTGGCAGGGATGCTTGTTCAATAGGAGTTATGGAAGTTATAAATAAATTGGATAAGGAAAACATTTATTCCTATGACAACAAGGAATATTGTGAAGAAAAAGTTGTTTATAAATTTATTGAAGGAGAAATTGCTGAAAAATGCAAAAAGATCAGTATAGAAGCTTGGAACTCCATTGAATGCAAAGATGCAGGCAGGGTTGATGTAAGAATGGATGAAAAGGGTAATATAAATGTTTTGGAAATAAATCCTCTGGCAGGACTTCACCCAGATCACTCCGATCTGCCTATAATTTCCAAATTGGCAGGCATTTCTTATAAGGAGTTGATTGGAAGAATTATGAACTCTGCATTGAAAAGATATAAATTGAATGTTTAAAAAATCACTTTTTAAAAAAATAAAACAGTTAAAATCAAAATATCTTATTTTTCATACAATTATATTTGTTTCAATAATATTATTTTCATCATTAATTGACGGGATAAATAAATCCATAATCATAGAAAAATATTATTTTGATAATATGAAAATTATTTCATTGATAAATTTAAATTTAAAAATAAACGGATTGAGAAATATCACAGCAGAAAAAACATGGTATGACAGTTTTTTTTTGAAATTTTATAAAAGATTATATTTATATGAAACGCCTGTTATCAGCAAGGGCAGGATTGATATTGCCAATATTATATGTAAAAAAACATATTATTGTACTGTAAATATAGATGAAAATTTGAACAGGCTGAATAATAATGAAATAATAGAACTTTATAATGATTATTTTATAAAGAACATCACGGATAAAGTTAGTTTTAAGGAAGCTGAAAGACTGGGAATTAATGAAAGATTACTGATAAATAATGAAACAGGCGAACCTGTTGTTTTTTATAGATATTATTCTTATAAAACAACTGATGGTTTTAATAAAGAATTAAAGAATTTTAAGTTAAAAATACAAAGTGATGAGAAAGAAAAAAAAGCGATAGTTTTAGGTTTTGCAGGGGATACTGCTATCGAAGATTTTGTAAAAGATGCCATTAAACAATACGGAACAGATTTTGCCTTTAATGAGGTAAAAAACATTATTGATTTTCCTGATATTATGAGCGTTAATTTAGAGTGTTGTGTAACAGAGAGAGGAGAAAGAGAAGAAAAACATTTCACATTCAGAAGTTCTGAGGATGATTTTAAAATTATTGCATCATCATCAATTGATTATGTTTCCACTGCCAACAATCATATAAAGGATTATGGTGAGTCAGGGATTATAGATACTAAAGAATTTTTAAATAAAAATAACATAAGTCATTCGGGATGCGGTAAAAATAT
>JAFGQB010000043.1 GCA_016935915.1 Spirochaetota bacterium | reverse complement strand
ACATGTTTTCCTTTTGGCGGAAAACCCGACTCTATCAAAAGCTTCTGAATGCCGTAGGGAGTGCAGGGATAATAAGTATCCTGTCCTGTAATAAGTCTGCCTACGTTTACGGGATTAAAACCGTCCACATCCTTTACAGGATCGATATTATTTAAGACAGTATCTTCGCTTATATGAGACGGCAGGGGAAGCTGTACCAGAATTCCGTTTACGTCATTGCGGTTGTTTAATTCATTTACAAGTTTTAAAAGTTCATCCTGTGAAGTGCTTTCAGGGAGTTTGAACTCAAAGGAATTAAATCCTAATTCTCTGCACATTTTTCCTTTCATCCTTACATAGACCTGGCTTGACGGGTTTTCTCCGACAAGCACTACTGCAAGCCCGGGTATTTTATCCGTTTCAAATTTAAGTCTGCCTATTTCTTCGATGATTTGATTTTTTATTTTTTCGGCGATCTTTTTCCCGTCAATAATTTGTGCGCTCATGGTCTGCCTCCCTGCTTTTAAATTGGATTTCAATATACAAAAATTTTTTTATTTTGTCACACTTTTTAATCTTATTACTGCGTATTTTTTGGGCGCTAAAGACAAACCGGAAACTTATGGTCAATATTTCAGGTATACTGTGCAATATTGATATGTCATTTTCCGGTTAGCTTTTGCGCCAATAAAAGTGCCGGATTTTTTTTAATTTTATTTTTAAAATTTTTCTTTATTGATTATAGAACAATCAAGAAATCTTTTTTAGCTTAAAGCCGGCATTATTAATCATGTCATATATAATTTTTTAAGGTTTATTTCATTTATTAAAAGTTTTTATTGAAAATAAATCCATTAAATTGTAAAATTTTAATTTGAATTTATATGAGTGAAATTTTATATAATCAATAACAATGAATAATATAATATATAATTTTGGCAGAAAATTTATTAATTTTTCCATGCACTTTTTAGACTTGATAAAAGTATTCCCATATACGATAAGCGCACTATATCATGACTTTAATACAAAAGGAAAAAGCTTTAATGAAATTTTTATCAAAGAAGTTTATAATTCGGGGATCATAGCAGTTCCAATGGTTTTGATATTGGGTTTTATTTCAGGGATTCTATCAATTGTTTTGTTCCCGTTTGAAACTATAAGTTTCGGTATAAAAAATATTTATGGAAATCTTTATTCTACATTAATTTTAAGAGAACTGGCTCCTTCCTTAACCACATTTGTGGTCATGATAAGATCTACAATTTCAATTACAATAGAACTAACGCAGATGAAAATAGATGGTGAAGTCGAGACTCTGGAATTATTGGGAATAAATCCCATTCAATATCTGGGATCGATTAAAATAGCTGCGGGTCTTTTAATATTACCTGTATTAACTTTGTATCTTGCATTCTCAGCATTATTTGGAGGAATGTTATCGGCTTTTTTTGTTAACAATGTTCCGATTTATGATTATTTACAGCAGATATTTAATTCAATAAATTTAAGCGATATTGTTATTTTGGTGTTCAAAACTTTAATAAACGGAGTTCTTATTTTTTTAATTGCAATTTATATAGGATTGAATTCTAAAAAAAGCAGTAATATTGTTATTTCAAGTACAATTAAGGCTATTACGATTTCAATATTTGTTGTTCTTATAATAAATATTATTATTACGGTAGGAATATATGCGGCAAAATAAAACACCGATCGTAGAATTTGATAATGTATATATTCAGGACAGCCTCTCAAATATTGTTTTTAAAAGACTTTCCTTTAAAATTTATGAAAAAGAAACGGTTTTTATCCTGGGGCACAGCGATAAAGAACGAACTTTGATTTTATACAGCATGCTTGGAATGATAAAACCTAAAATCGGAGCAATTAATGTTTTGAATGAAGAACTAAACAATTTAAGCAAAATTAAATTATTAGAATTAAGAAAAAAAATCGGATATGTTTATCCGCAAAAGGGTCTTATAAAAAATATAACGGTAAAGGAAAATATTTCCCTTCCGTTGAGATTTAATACAAAACTTACGGAAAAAGAAATAAATATGAAAGTCAAAGAAATTTCAAATATACTTGATCTGTCTGATTGTTTAAATGAATCATGCTGGGGATTGGATAATACAATTGAAAAAAAAATCTTAATTGCAAGAGCAATAATAAATAATCCTTATTTATTATTAATTGATGAACCTACAACATACATTGAACAAAAGGATCTTGATAGATTAATAGAACTGTTTGATATAGTACTTAAAAGAAAATATATATATTCAAATGCTCCGATTATAATAACATCTGAAGACTTTCATCTTGCCGAACAAAAAGCAGATAGAATTTTTAATTTGAAATATGGAGAAATTGACTTTATAAAGTGATTTTTTATTTATAGGAGGAAAAAATGCCGCAAAAAAATATGGAGAAAGAATTTAAAAAGCAGGAAATTTTTGTAGGGTATTTTTTATCCACGGCAATAATTATAATAATATCTTTTTTTATATTCATGATATTTCGTTCAAAGTTTTTTTTGTTGACAAACAGTTATATAACCTATTATGAATACGGCAGTGATATTAAAACCGGTACAGTTGTAACATTAAACGGAGTAAATGTAGGCGAGGTAAAAAAAGTTGAAATAGATGAAGAGAATAGAATTAAGGTGTTTTTAACTGTTTTAAAAAAATATAAGAAAAAAATCAGGTCAGATTCAGTTGCAAAAATAGTAAGACCTCTTTTAATAGGAAACAAACAAATCAATATTTCGGCAGGAAGTTATAATTCCGTAATATTAATGCCCGGATCTATAATCAAGTCAGAGGATTCATCCGAACTGATTGATTTGATCAGTGGAAGAAGCCTGCAGGTATTTATTGATAATTTGGGATTAAAATCAGATGCATCTGATGATGCATTTGAACAAGTCAGTGTAAGAGAGATATATGACAGCGCCATATCATCTCTTGTCGCATTAAATGAATTTCAAAAGTCTTTAAAGGAATTGGGAATTTCAATGAAAACTTTTTCAAAAAATATTGAAGATATGTCAAATAATATGAATAATATGTCACTGTCAATGCAAAACATGGAAGAATTAAGCATATCCATGGATAATTTTTCAAAAGAATTTAATAAATTAAATAAAAACCTCGATGATTTTGAACCGGTTACGAAAAAACTCCTTCCTTTTATTGATAAGCTGGATATTCTTGCAGAAGCACTTCAAAATAGCATATTGTTAAGAAAAGATATAGAAAAAATTAAAAGATTAAAAGAGAAATAATTTATTAGACGAAATTTCAGGTAATCCATTCTTTTATTGATGAGTAATTTTCCGATCTTCTTTTGCGCAATAAAAAAATGAAAGCTCTGTCCCCATCAGTAATAATGAAACCACAGTATATACAATGGCTTTAGAGTAAATTAACAAAATTTGATCTGAATATTAAATAAACATTTTATTTTTGTTAATAATAAAAAAAATGTCCAATATTTATAAAATTTCAGATTATTTCGCCTGTTTTTGGATTAATTTATCCTGATCAATGATCCTGATCATCTTGTTGTTTTTTTTGATTATTCCTTCGTTTTCAAGTTCCATCAGGGTACGCGACAATGAAGGACGCGCAATAGCCAGGAAATCAGAAAGTTCTTCAAGGTTGACAGGTATTTTTACAAAGCTGTTTTTGTCTTTTTTTAAAGACAAAAGATAATTTGCAATTTTTTCCCTTATTGTCTTAAATCCTAAAAATGACAATCTCTCTGCTATAAAAGTGAATTTGTTCGATATGTCTGTAAGAAGATTTTTTAAAAATCTTGAGTCCGTCAAACTTATTTTTAAAATATCATCTTTTTTTATGATCAAAACCGTTGTTTCATTTTTTGCTGTTACAGAAACAGGTAATTTATTATCCTTTGCGAACAATATTGCTGTGGCAACAATATATGGCGCTTTTAAATCTTCGATCTTAACATTTTTACCGGAGTAATCTACCATTTCTGCATATCCGGTGCCGTCAATAAGAATAAAAAGATCATTATACGGTTCATCCTGAATTAGTATTATAGAACCTTTTTTGTATTTTTTTTCAACAATCTGGATGTTTGAAAACAACTCTGTAAGTTCATCTGAATCAAATCCTTTGAACAAAGAGGTATATTTCAGTCTTTCGATATTAGGATTCATAAATTATTAATCTTTCCCGCTGTTTTGTAACATATGTTACAGAAAGATACAAAATAATGTTTTATAAGTAAAGTAAAATGATTAAAAATAAGGAGTTTAATATGAGTATGTTTTGTTTTCAATGCCAGGAGGCTGCAAAAAATTACGGTTGTACAGTTAAAGGCATTTGTGGAAAGTCTGATACAGTAAGCAACCTTCAGGATCTGGTGATTTATAATTTAAAAGGTATTTCTGATATTTTATTGCAGGGAGAAAAGTATAATCTGAATTTGATCCATAATAAAAAAGAGATTGAAAATTTTGTTGTTGAATCTCTTTTTTCAACAATTACAAATGTTAATTTTGACGAGCAGTATTTTATAGATAAAATCAGACTGGCGCTGCATTTCAAGAAAGATTATATGGATAAACTTGTTAAAAATTGCCAGGACCACGGAATATGCATTCAGGATGAATTGTCAGAAAATGCTTTATGGTTTTCCGATAACATAAAGGATTTTCATTTAAAGGCACTGGATGCAAGAATTTTAAAAAATGAGGATGAAGATTTAAGATCATTGCAGGAATTATTGATTTACGGGATAAAGGGTATTTCTGCATATTATCATCACGCAAGCGTACTTGGTTATAAAGATTCCGGCATTGTTCATTTTATTTTTGAAGGTTTAGCATCCTGTGTAAATGATAATTTAAATCTTGATCAATATTTAAATTTAGTTTTAAAATGCGGTGAGTACGGAGTAAAAGCAATGGCACTGCTTGATAAAGCCAATACAGAAAGTTTCGGCAATCCCGAGCCAACAGAGGTTAATATCGGAACAGGTAATAATCCGGGTATATTGATAAGCGGACATGATCTTAAGGATCTTGAAGAATTATTAATTCAGACTCAAGGAAGTGATATTGACGTTTACACTCATGGTGAAATGCTGCCTGCACATTATTATCCTGAATTTAAGAAGTATAAAAATTTCATCGGAAATTACGGTAGTTCATGGTGGAACCAAACAGAGGAGTTTGAGAAATTCAATGGGCCTATATTAATGACCACAAATTGTCTTGTGCCTCCAAAAGATTCATATAAGGATAGAGTTTATACAACAGGAACAGTGGGTTTCCCCGGGGTAAAACATATTGCAGACAGAGCTATAGGAAAACAAAAGGATTTTTCAAAAATAATTGAACATGCAAAAAACTGTAAAAAACCTGAAGAACTTGAGAAAGGTAAGATAACCGGAGGTTTTGCTCATAATTATCTTTCTGGTATTGCGGATAAGATTTTAGATGCAGTAAAGAAAGGTGCTGTTAAAAAATTTGTTGTTATGGCAGGATGCGACGGCAGGCATAAAACAAGAGAATATTATACTGATTTTGCTGAAAAATTATCAAAAGACACTGTTGTTTTAACTGCAGGATGCGCAAAGTTCAGGTATAATAAGCTTGATCTTGGTGATATCAACGGCATACCTAGAGTTCTGGATGCAGGACAGTGCAATGATTCATATTCGCTGGCAGTGATCGCTGTAAAACTTGCCGAAGCTTTAAAAGTTAATATTAATGAATTGCCGATTATTTATAATATTGCCTGGTATGAACAAAAGGCTGTTATTGTCCTTCTTTCTCTTTTATATCTAGGTGTTAACAGGATACATTTAGGTCCGACTTTACCTGCTTTTTTGAGCCCTAATGTTGTAAAGGTTCTGATCGAAAAATTTCAATTAGGGTCAATTACGGATGTTGAGAATGATATTAAGAATATGGTTGATAGTTAAATTTTAATAAGGGGACTCAAGCTTTAAAAATTTTGTACTGTTTAAAGATCAAGGGGCAGAGAGCTGCTTGATCTTTAAAATTATTGATCTAAAGGGGGAAAAATATGGCTGATAAAACAAAAAAGACAGAAGGGAATGTTAACGGTAAATTTTATGTTGATGAAAACTGTATCGGATGCGGGTTATGTGCTTCAATTGCAGAAAACAATTTTAAGATGTCGGATGACGGTAGTTTTGCATTTGTTGTCAGACAACCTGAAGATAATAAGGAATTGGATGACTGCAAAGAAGCTATAGTAAATTGTCCGGTTAATGCTATCGGTGATGACGGTTGAAAAATATTAAACAGACTGAAGACATATTCTTATATATATGTTTTTTTAAGACTGTAACGTAGAGTTAAATTATAATAATTTAATTTCAACAAACTATTGAGTAATTTTTAATAATGTATTATATATTCAATATGATAAAATTGGCAATTTATGATATTGATTATACTTTGATATCTGTAAACAGTCTGCTTTCTTTTTATTTTTATATTTTTAAAAAATTTCCCGTAAAGATCATTTATATGCCATATTTGGCTTTTGTGACATTTTTATGGGTTTTAAGGATAATTGATACCAAAAAAGTAAAGGAGTTATGGCTTTATCCGTTAAAGGATTTTACAAAAGATTATTTAGATAAATTATCATACGATTTTATTCATAGCTCAATTGTTCCGAATATTAAACCGCAGGCAATACAGAACATTAATGATCATAAAGCTAAAGGCTACAAAATTTTTTTTGCTTCTGCATCTTTTGAATTTTATATTAATCATCTGGCTGATTATTTAAGATCCGATTATTGTGTTGGTACCAGGATTATATTCGATAAAGATAATAAATTATCTGCAAAAATAGACGGCAAAAATTGTTATGGCAAAGAAAAAATCAAAAGGATACTTGAAGTTATTAATGAAAAAGATATACTTAAAGAGGAATCCGTTTCTTACTCAGACGGCAATTCCGATAAGGCATTTTTATCCTTAGCAAAAACATTTTATAAGATCAAAAGAAAAAAATGGAAGATTGTGTATTCAGTTAAAAGATAAGATGCTATTCACCGTTATACATTTTGCTGTAAGATGATAAAAGTTCGATATACCAGTCACATATCGAAATACTGTTCAATGCAGTTAATAATCCTATATCCATCTGTGCCTTTTCACTTTCATGCCATTTATAAACATCCAGTACTGTTGGAAAAACAATATTGATAAAATTTATAAATGTTTCATCTCTTTTTCTATCATTAAATTTTTCTGACAGGTCGTCGTATAAGCCCATAAATAGTTCTAAAAATATAATTTTTACAGCATCATTAGATGTTCTTGAACTGAACCATGATCTTATGATCCATCTATTAAACAGATCATCTCTTTTTTCTAAAGGTATAAAAATATTGTTATTGCTTTCAACTGATATGATTTTTTTTCTTATTTGCTTCTTGATAGCCATAAGCCGCCCTTTTTCTATTGTAATTTACTTTAAGAATAACAAAAATGATATCATAAAACAAGTTTTTTTATTTTATGTTAAATTTTATTAATTTTTTTCATTAAACTCAAAATTGTTTTTTTATCATTATAGCAAACCGTCCCGGTATTCAGAATTTGAACCTTTTGATGCCCCATACCTGCCGCAATGATTACATCATTATTTTTTGCCTTTTTTAAAGCTTCGTAAATTGCATCTTTTCTATCCAATATAATTTTATAATCTTTATTAATAATTTTTTTGTTTTTTAAAAACCCTTTTTCTATTTCTTTTGCTATTGTCAAAGGGTCTTCATTGTATGTATCGTCATTTGTAATAATGCTGAAATCAGCTAATTTTGATGCGATTTTACCCATTATTTCCCTTTTTTCCCTGTCTCTTTCTCCTGGACAACCGAATACGCAAATAACTCGTTTCTTTGTTAAATTTTTTGCTTCATCAAGTATTTTTTGTAGAGAATCAGGAGAATGAGCATAATCGACAATTGCAATAAAAGGTTTATCGGCAATGATCTCAAATCTTCCTTCGACTCCGCTATAATTTGACAACACCTTATTTATATTTTTTATATCTATACCCATTTCAACAGCACATGCTGAAGCAAGGGCTATGTTAGTTACATTGAACAATCCTCTCATTTTTGATTTTATTTTATAAGTATTATCATAATTTATTAATTCAAACTCTATACCGTTATAATCGTTTTTAATATTATTAATTCTATAGTCATTGTCCTTTTTACTGCCGACTTTTATTATTTTGACATCTTTATTTAATATTGAACATATTTCAATCCCTTTTTTATCATCTGTATTTATAACTGCCATTTTATTTTTTTTTATAGATCCGTTTAAAGAATTGAAGAGCGCAAGCTTTGCTTCAAAGTATTTTTCCATAGTTTTATACAGGTCTAAGTGATCCCTGCTGAATGAAGTGAAAACAGCAGCATCCCAATTTATGCCGTGAACTCTTTTTAAAGTGACTCCGTGACTGCTGACTTCTACCACAGCAGCTCTTTCTTGGCATTCCAATGACCTGTGCAATAAAAAGTGAAGTTCATTAGCTTCCATTGTTGTACGGTTTGCATATACTTCATTAGATCCTATTATGTTTTTTATTGTTGTAAAAAGGCTTGTTTTATGTTCTGTTGTTAAAAACTTATGCAGCAATGTAGAAACTGTTGTTTTGCCTTTAGTTCCAGTTATTCCTATCATTTTTATTTTATCGGAAGGAAAACCGAATATTGCATTGCTGATTTCGGCAAGGGCAGCTCTTGAGTCATAAACTTTGATAACAGTTGATTTTGACAATATTTCCTTAAATATTCCCTGATTAATTCCTTCTGTTTTTTCCAATATAAAGTCCCTGCAGCCGTTCAAAAAAGAATTTATTATAAAACTATGTCCGTCGGCTTTGAATCCTTTTATAGCCGTAAAGATCGTATTGCTGTTAGATAATTTATCATTAAGCACAACATTATTAATATCATTTTGAGAATTATCAGAAATTATTTCATAACTCATTAAAGTTTGATTTAAGATGTCTCTAGTTTTCAAAGTTTTTATTTACCTCTATTCTATAAATAAATTTATCATAAATTATTTTTAAAAAAATATCATTATTTTTTAAAAAAATCGAATGATTTTTTAAATTCTTGCGACTTATTTATAGAAAGATATTCGGTTTTTATTTTTAAAATTTGGAGAAATATATGGAAGTATCTTTAAAACATCCTAAAATAAATGATATTAATGATATCAGAACAAAAGAAAATATTATACAAAAAGATTATATAAATCAGATTTTCGGGAATTATCTTCATTTGCCCGGATATGAGATCGACAGCATCAGCATTACATCAAAAACAAATATTACGCAGTCTTCTTTGATTAAATTGAAGGATCTGGATATAATTATGCACAAATCAAATGAATTTATTTTTGTGATCTCAAGATATTACATGCCTCCTCCATGGCTTTCAGACGGTGTTAATGTTTTTATTAAATTACGCTACAGGTCAGAAAACGGGTATATCAGTGAAACAGATAGTTTTGAAAGCAGATGGGTGTTGTGAGTCAATAATTTATGTTTAGAAATTATGATTCTGTCTTTTTCCAATATAATGTCTTAGCAGACTAACTTGTTAAAAATATCAAAGTTAAGGTTAAAATGCAAATATATTATTAAAAAATATAAGTTCATAATTTTAAAACATTCATTTTCATGTTTATCTCTGTTGTTAGCTGTATGTAAATATACTGTTTGTATAATATTATTTTATGATTGATATAATTAATGGCAATAACAAAATGATCAATAAAATAATCCAAAGCCATAAAGGTCCAAAAATTTTTGTTCTTTTTTTATATAAGGAATATTCTTCTTTGAAACGAATTTTTAAATCGAAATTCTCTTCAAATTTGGCCTCTATCAAATTTGCTGTTAAAATAAAAGGGAAACATAAAATTCCATCAATATTAATAAATTTCAATGGAATCGAAAGGGAAACCAAGACAATTCCTAAATAAATAGGATGTCTGCAAAATGAGTAAATTCCCTCAGTAAGTAATTTCCCTTTTGTATCCTGTCCACCAAGTACTTTACGTTTTAAAACAGTAATTATCATAAAAAATAATCCGACCGCAAATAAAATTATTCCTGAATAATTGTACCATGAAACCACAAAAGGATTTTTTAAAAACAGAGGAACCTGGATAAAATTTGTATCATGAGGAATTCCTACTATAGAGTAACATAATATATTATAAGTTATTACTAATAATATATTAGCTATTGTATTTTCCATTAATTTTTCATATTTCTTTCGATTCTTTAAAAAGTAACCAGATATAAAAATAAGAGCAAATAAAATTATTACTAATCCTCCACGAATAATCCATAATAAATGCATCTTTGGCCTCCTATAAAAAAATTTAATAATAAATTAATAATATGTATTTTAGCACCTCATTTTTTTAAGTCATTGATTTGTTCAACAACTAAGCACAACAAATTAATGATTTATAGGGTGCAGTTATGTGCAGGACATTTATTTATATTTAATTTTATAATATACTTGATAATATCTTTTCGAAGAATCTAAAAAAATTGTTAATAATTTATAAGATTTAATTAAATATTTAGATGAATCATTTATATTATTCATAACCATAATAGTTCCATTATTGTCTATAATTTCAAAATTACTAAATATCATATTGTATGGTTTTTCTTTTTCAGGAATCGGTAATATAGGTTTTAATTTTTTATCAAATGCTACTGATAAATATCCAATATTTCCTTCACTATTATTAAAATCATAAGATGTATCACCTAAAAAAACCTTATTAATTTTTATTTTTTTCTTATTCAAATTTTGTAGTGTTTTCACTATATTATAGTTTAAAAGAGTATTTTTTAAATCCCCATTTAGTTCATAATACATCCCATATTGAATATATATATCTATATAACAAATATCAATAGTTTCAAGCTTATTAACTTGTGTAAAAAATAAATCATACTTTTCCATTGCTAATAATGTCATCGCTTTTGCAAGATTTAATTTTAGATTAGAATCATATTTAATTAATCCTTTATTTGTAATTTCTAAAGCTTCATTATATTTTGCTACTTTGAAATATTCTTTTGCTTTATTATAATAATCTTGTTCACTTAATTCCTCAGAAAAACATAAATTAACTATTATAAGCGAAAATATAATAATAATTATTTTATTCATTTTTTCTCCTTGATTATATAATAAATGTCCTAAACATAAAGTCTAATACGAATATATCTTCATTAATCACACTGATTTTAAGTGATAGACGACGTATTTTAGAATAAAGATAATAAAATTCATAAAATAAGTCAATTTTTAAAATAAAATATAGACAGGCTAATAATATGAAAGGGTTTATATATGGAATTTTAATAGAGTCAATATATAGATTTGCGGTCAATCTATATATTGAATGAAAGGCAATGCATATATACACTGAAATCAAAGTATATATTGATTGATCAGGCAGGGTATATATACTTTAAAAATAAAAGTATACATTGATTTAAAGCTGTTATTTTTGTAATTTAACCAAATAATCTCGTTATCCATCTGTGCACTTTTTTCATGTATTCCTTATAATCACTGCCGAACATGGCAGTCAGTTTTTTTT
>JAFGQB010000271.1 GCA_016935915.1 Spirochaetota bacterium | reverse complement strand
ACTTCAAGCCTTCCAAAAAGCATAGAGAAAGTCAATACAATTTTACTTAAGGGATCAAAAAAAGCATAATTTTCTATAGCGCCGACTCTGGCTAAACCCGGACCAATATTGCCCAGTGTTGCAATTGAAGCGGCAAATGAAGTTATAATATCATATCCCATGAGTGCAAGAAAGAGAGTGGTAAACGTAAAAATAATAACAAATAAAATTATCATTGAAATTATATTTCTAACGGTTGGAGAAGAAATGATATCCTCCCCGATTTTTATTGAATAATTAGCTTTAGGACGTGCCATTTTTTTTATCTCATTTATAACTTCCTTTATCATAATCATTATCCTTATCTGTTTAATACCGCCTCCGGTTGAACCTGCGCAGCCTCCGAGGAACATAAGAATGATTAATGCAAGCTGGGAGAAATAGGGCCATATTGCAAAGTCAGCAGTACAGTATCCTGTGGTTGTCATTATTGAAACTGCTTGAAATGATGCATATCTGAGACATGAGAGAAAACTTTTTTTGCATTCTGACAGAATTGATGATTGTTGGAGCAATTCAGGAGAATATTTAGATAATTTTAAATTTAAAGCGATTAAAAGAATTGAAGAAATTAATAAAATAGAATAAAATTTCCATTCCTTATCCTTTATTATATCTTTTATATTGCCTCTTGTGAGTTTATAGTGTAATACAAAGTTCATACCTGCTAGATACATAAATATGATTATTATAACTTCAATATATAAGCTTTTAAATCCGCCTATGCTTGAATTAATTGTTGAGAATCCCCCTGTTGCAAGAGTTCCGAATGTATGACATAAAGCATCGAATAATCCCATACCTCCTATCATCAGTAATGTAGTCTGTAAAACCGTCATGCCAAAATAAATGATCCATAAAATAATTGCTGTATCTTTTATCTTTGGACTGATTCTATCTTTTATTGGACCCGGGACTTCTGCATTGAAGAGCATACCTGATGTTTTTCCGAATACAGGTAGTACTGCAATGGTGAGTACAACAATACCCATGCCTCCGAGCCAGTGGGTCATGCTTCTCCAGAATATCAGACCTTTTTCCTGAATTTCAATATTTGTTAATATAGATGCACCTGTTGTAGTAAAACCAGACATTGATTCAAATATGCAATCTATTAAATTAAAAAAGTGATTGTTGTAATTTCCGAATGACGAGTTTCCGAGTATTCCGTGTATAAACGAAGGCATAGCGCCAAAAACCGCTGCAAATATCCAACCGAGGGTAACTATTGTAAATCCGTCTTTTGCCGTTAATGAACCTTTTATTTTAAACAATAATAATAATATGCCGATAAAAAAATTTAAACAGAATGAAATTAATAATGCATTTAAATCATTCCCGTCATAATATATAGAAAATATAATAGGGAATAACATCATAAACGACATAATGACAAGCAGGTATCCCTGTATTTTAAGAATTGTTCCGATTTTCATTTTTTAAAAAAACCTTTGACAAAAAATTTTTCAATTTTTTTAATTGCTGAGGGTAAAACAAAAATTATTACTTTGTCATTCAGCTTAATTATATCATCTCCAGTCGGAATAATCACATTTTCTCCTCTAATTAGGACTCCTATTATCATATCAGGAGGGAATTTAACATTTTTAAGAGGAATATTTAATATGGGTATTTTATCTTTTATTACAAATCCGATAGTTTCTGCCTGAAGTTCTGAAAATGATGTGACTGATATAATATTTCCCTTTCTGCAGTATCTCAAAATTTCACTTACTATAAGCGAATGAGGAGTTACTACTGCGTCTATCTCAGACATTCCGCTTACAAGCGGTGCTAATGCCGGATTATCAATCAATGCAATTGATTTGGCTGCATTATATTTTTTAGCCATCGCAGCTGAAATAATGTTGTATTCATTATCATTTGACAGACTTATAAAGCAGGAGTTTTCGATTTTTGATTCATGTAATGTCCCTTCTTCAGTTGCATAACCATTAATAATTAATGCTCCGTCTGCTTCTTTGGATAATTCTTTGCATTTATTTAAATCATGTTCTATAATGGTAACTGTTTTTCCAAGTTTAATTAGTTCTTTGGAAAGGTTTTTTATAGTAACATTTGCCCCGGCTAATACTACATGTTTTAGTTTTATTTTTGAATTTAAATGTTTTTTTACGAACTTATCAATGGCTTCGGTTTTACCTATCATAAAGACTTTGTCTTTTTCCAACAGCACTTCATTGCCTTTTGGTATTACTATCTTTTCATTTCTTAAGATTGCGGTTACTCTGATATCTTTAAAGTCTTCATAATCATTTGCGATATTTTTTAAAGAAAAACCAATATATTTGAAATCAGGATAAATTTTTATTCCTATTAATTGTGATTGTCTTCTTGTGTAATTTATATGTTCAATTATTTTAGGATTATCCACAAGTTTAAGTATTTTCTGGACTTTTAGTTCTTTCGGATCAATAACCGTGTCAATACCGTAATCTTCAAGTGTTGTCTTTTCATCAAAGAAAAGATTGGAATTTTCAATTTTTGCGATTATCAATGCTTTTTTGGGGCAGATTTTGCGAGCCATTACACTTGAGAGCAGGTTAATGTTGTCTGTTTTAGATACAGATATAAATAAACCAGCATTTTTTAAATCTGCTTTTTTTAATACATTAATGTCAATACCGCTTCCTTTTATTATTTTTGCATCAAGTTCTGCCTGAAGAATTTTAATAGTTCTGTCTTCTTCCTCTATTATTGTTACGTTGTGATTTTCATTTATCAGTTTTTGCGCAAGGAGCATCCCTGTTTCGTTGCCGCCATTAATTACAATGTACATATCTGACCTTATTAAGAATAATTATTAAGTATAAAAAATTATTATATTTAGTAAATATTTTTTTAGAAAAATAATTAAATATATTGTTTTTTTTCAATTTTATATAAATAAATGTTTCTATAATCAATTAATGAATGATGTTACAAAATTTTATAATCAATGTCAATGTAATAATTTATTTAGGAATTTACAAATTTACATGAAAAAACAGTTAATATTTTATAAAAAACAGGTTAAATATTATAAAAAAAATGATTTGACATATTGTTAATTGAAATTATATTATTTATAAAAATATATTATTTTATTGTCTTTCAGATGATATTTTTTTAATAATTTACAGTTGCTTAAATAAATATATTATTTTAAAGGATTACTCTTGCAATGAAACAAAAAATTTTATTGATCCTAACCAGTATAGTTTTGGGATTATTTATTTCCGAAATAATTGCTAGAAGTTATTTTTATTTTCAAAATAAAGTTAATCTTGACTGGAACATTAAATATAAATTTGATGACAGGGATAGTTCCACTTTCAGGATAGGGATATTGGGAGGCTCAACATCCAATGGATATCCGTATGATCTTGTAGGTGTCAAACTTGGCTTTAAACCGAGACGTCAGGAAGATTTTACTCTGCCTTCATTTACCAAGATAATTCTTGAGAATTTTTATAATTATGAAGATATTATTATTGACAAATACTGCGACAGCGGCTGGACAATGCAGAAAACCGTTGAAAGCTATTTCAATAAAGCAATGTATAAACCTGATCTGTTGGTTATTTTATCAGGTTTTAATGAAATTACCAGCTACTATTCACCAAATATGAAAAGCGTTCCTTTTATTTTGCTTCCATTAAGGAATTTTAAAATCGGAGAGCTTTTCTTGAGAATTTTTTTCATAAGACCTTTTAAGGAAACTGATATTAATTATAAGGGAGGTTTTTTCTCACAAAAAGCATTACCTGATTTTGAAAAAAGATGGCTGTATGAAAGATATGCAAAGTATTTGAAAATTTTGATTAAGCATTGTAAAAAAGAAAATATACCGCTGTTGGTTATAATTCCTGACGGCAATTATACTTTTCCTCCTACACGAAATATTTTTAAAGGCGATATCACCAAGAAAAAAAGAGCTCAAATGATGTTTAGAGAGGTGATTTATTATACTTATTTTAATAAGAATTTACTGCTTGCTGAAAAAAGATTGTTAAGTATAAAAAAATTTTGTGAATTTGCTGACCTTTATTATGAACTTGGTAATATTTATTATATAAAAAATGATTATGAGAAAGCCAGGGATTATTTTAGAAAGGCAATTGATATTGACGGATATTCATTATCACCTTCATCAACTTTACGGAATATATGCAGGACATTGGCTGTCAATAACAGGATACCGGTTATAGATATGCACAATATTGTTACTGATAACATGAAATTTCCGATTCCTGATTATTCATGTTATATTGACAATGCCCACTTGAAATTGAGGACTTATTTTGAACTTAATAAAGAAATTATTAATGTTATAAAAGGTTATAATCTTTTGAATTTCAATAATATTGTCAATAATTCTTCAGGTAGAAATCGAATAAAAACAGATTATACATATGATGAAGCTTTGAGCAGATTATATATTCCTGAAGATTTTGAATATAGACTCAGCCATAATACTTATGACTGGTACAATGAACAGAGTAATTATTTTTTTCTAAAGTACAGACTGACTCTAAAAATGATGGAATTAAGAAAAATTATTGATAAGGATAACAGTTCAAAACTTACCGATGAAGAAAAACAAGAGAAAGAGAGAATACTCGACTGGGTAGGTTTTGAATAAAAAAAATTTATCGTATCAATTTTTTTTTATTACTCTTTTTTATGTTAAATGCAATAATCATTATTAAAATTAAAAATAATAAAAATACAGCACTTACAATAAAACCATATTTCATGCTTTGAGGGAAGAATTTAAATTCTACTGTATGAGTACCTTTATCAAGCCAAACCCCTTGCTGCAAGAAATTTACCCTGATGACATCCTGTTTTTTACCGTCAATAAAAACTTTCCACCCTTTATGATAAACTTCTGATCTTATCAATAAAGAGGGATTTTGAATATCAATTCTTAATGAAAGTTTGTTGGCGTAATTTCTGTCTATAGAAATTATTTTATTTGATTCCTGAAGTCTTTTGAATTCATTTTCATCTCCTTCTGAGCGATCATTTTTTATAAAATTATTCAGTGATTGATTGTCCGGTTCAATATAAGCAATTTTCTTCAGGTTCTGGGTTATAAGTTTTTCCATTTGTTCATTCAAATCCATTTTTTTTATTTTATCCTGTGTATAAATATACGGCAGAGGATCAATAATGTTCATTATTAATGATTTGTTTTCAGGTTCGGAATATAAATCATCTGTTGTTTTTATACAGTTATATTCAATACCGTTTAAATTTGCAGTTTCCATGTCAATTTTTGTTTCACCGTATCTTTTAAAAACAAGATACCCGACATTCATGTTTTTTAAAAAATTTAGAGGATAGCATATTGGCACCATTTGATAAGGATAACCTTCCATAAATTTGGTCATTACATCGTACATGGATTTTATTACAGGTTTTGTATCATATCCGAACAGAGAGTATCTGTCGTAAATCCATGCAAAATTATCAATATATGTAATAGTGCCCGTGTAGCGAAATTTTTTGTCGATTTTATCTTTTAAATTAAACATATGCTGATAGTATGGATGATCAGCAGGACTTTTAAATCTTGAAGCGAAACATGTATCATTCGGTTCATAATCCCATGGTGCTGAAGCGCTTATATCACCGCGATAAAAAACTATATATGAGAAAATAACAGTTTCCAAAAAAATGCCTGAAACCAGAAGATATTTTAATTTATTGTTTTTTATTAAATAGGTAAATACTATAAGCAGGATCAATGAAACTGAGATATACATTACCGGTTCAAATAAAAACCACTGAAGTCTTCCTAATAATTTAATTGTTTTAAAACCGGGCATTATTTCACCCATGTATTCATTTTTTTCAAAAAGGGAAATTGATACAAGTATAATTAATGCTAAAATAAAAATAATTATTATATATTTTTTAATATAACTTTTTATATCGATGATTTTAAAAATCAGAAAAATGCCAATTACAGCAAGCAAAGCCATACTCCAGTGCTGTAAAAAATGATAATAATGTGGAAAAGGTATTTTAAAGAACCATGGTAAAATAATTGACATTATTTTTAAAAATGGTGTTCTGTCGCTGAGCATTGTTAAAATAGTTCCCAACAACACGATTAATCCGATAAGTATCCATGGCTTTAAATTTTTTATATTTTCATTTTTTTTTGTAAAAAGGAAAAAAACAGAAATAAGACTTGCAAATCCAATAAACATTCCACCTAAAAAAATATAATTTGTATTGCTTAACATTGCTTCACCCCATGCTTT
>JAFGQB010000270.1 GCA_016935915.1 Spirochaetota bacterium | reverse complement strand
TCCTCGCAATGACTTGTAATTTCAATGAATGAGGCGGCATCTCATGAAATTTCTTAGGTTAATCCCTTATTCGACATTCGACCTATTTAAATAAAAATATATTTTTTTTGTAATATTTTATATTATTTGATTTAAAAAAAATTATTGAATCTTTTTCCATACTTTATACTTTTCGAGAAACTCATCGATAAACAGGTCCATATAGTTTGGTGATATTGCTGATGCATGCGGCATAATAAAGAGGTTAGGGCAGTTTCTCAATGGTGAATCAAAGGGCAGAGGTTCATGTTTAAAAACATCAAGAAATGCTCCTTTTATTTTTTTTGATTTTAAACTTTTAATAAGAGCTTTTTCATCAATGGCATTGCCTCTTCCTACATTGTAAATGCATGCAGTTTTTTTCATTAATTTGAATCTTTTTTCTTTTAAAATATTTGTCGAGCTTGCTACTCCGGGAAGGACTAAAACAACATGATCTGCAACTTTTAAAGCAGCGTCAAGTTTATCAGTCAAGACAATTTTATCCTCAATCCCGAAATAATCAGGAGGATTAATCATGTTTCTTTTTACGCCTGTTATTTTCATGCCGAATGATTTTGCAAGTTTAGCAATTTGTTGTCCGATTGAACCGAAACCTATGATTAAAAGATTACTGCCTTGAAGAGTATTCATATAAGGAGAAATTTCCTTGTCAGGCCATGAGATTTTATCCTTAAACTCAAATAGCTTCAATATTCCTCTTGAAAATGCGAGCATCATCCCGAGCACGGTTTCTGCCATAATTATACCATGAAATGAACCATGAGTTTTAATGATACCTTCTGGAAGAGTAACATTAAAAAAATCTTTGCCAGCAGCAGGTGTTGCTATCCATTTAAGGTTTGGCGCCAAATCAAGCCACTCCTGCTTGAACACCCAGATCAACACTATATCGGCAAATTTTAAATCTTTTTTAAAACTTTCACTGTTTTTGTAATTTCTAATGTCAACATCAGGTAAAAGACTCTGCAAAAGTTTTGTGTTTTCATTATTAAAGCAAAAAGCTTTAACATGTTTATGCTGAATCCAAATATGTATGTTCATATATTGTTCCGATTATTTTTATAAAAAATAAATTTATTTAAAATTTAATATTAAAAAAAATCTATTTTTTTATAATTTGAGTTCATATTAAAACTTAAATTTATAACCTCTGCTGTAAAAACAACAGATGATTTTTTTTTTAAAAATGACAGTATAAAATTACATTACAGAAAATTATTATCAGTAATAAAATAGTTTTCCATTTAAAACATTGATTAAAATTCATTTAAAAATTAATATGAATAATTATATCTCAAAAAAAAATATTGTCAATTTATTAAATAATTTTTATATTTCTTTTTTTTTATTCATGTTATAATTTTTTTTTAAATTTATAACAATTTTATCAGAAAATAGTCGAAATTAAATAAAAAGGTATTTTTTAAAATGACAAATATGGATGGCTGTTATGGATAAAAAAAGAATTTGTATTGCCTATTTGGGACGAAGCATTTATGACAATACAGGAGGCAGAATATGGAAAGGTATTGTTGATCAGTCAAGAAAAAGAGATGTAAACTTATTAAGCTTTTCAGGAGGACATTTAGGCAAAGATCAAAGAAATATTATTTATGAATTTGTAAAAGATAATAATATTGACGGAATTATTACATGGGCATCGGCTGATATAAATGATGATATTTTGAACTTTTACAACCGCATAGTTAATAAACCAATGGTTAGTCTAACCCTGAAGATAAAAAATAATCCTGTTGTTGTAATTGATAATTATAATGGCATGAAGGAGGTTATCAACCATTTAATTGAGGTCCATGGATATAAAAAAATAGCATTTATAAGAGGACCAGAAAATAATATTTCAGCTGAAGAAAGATACCAAGCATATATTGATTCACTTAGAGAACATAATATTCCAATTAATCAGGATTTAATATTTATATCAGATGTCTGGAATCCCTCAGGAGGAATTGAGGCATACAAATATTTTTTTCAAAAAAGAAAATTTTTACCAAAAAAAGATATTGAAGTAATTGCATGTGTCAGTGACAATATTATAAGAGGCACATTCAGTGAACTAAAAAAAACTGAAATTAAAGTTCCTGATGATATAGCATTGGCTGGATTTAATAATTCTGATTATGCAAAGTTTGAAATAACTTCAATGACTTCTGTTTCAGTTCCTTTTCAGGAACAGGGAGCCTGTGCTGTTGATTTACTTTTATCAATAATAAAAAAAGAAAAATTTAAAAATACTGTTAAGCTGGATGCAAAAATTGCTGTTCATCAGTCATGCGGCTGTCAATCAAAAGGTGTGATAAAAGCTTCTTCAGGTGAAATATTCTCAAATGATAAATCTTTGTCAAGAAAGAAGAAAAATAAAAAACATGATTTAAAACAAAATATATTTAATCCACTGGATAATTTTTTTAACGAAATCAAAGAAGAAGTAAATAATTATTTTTTTAATGAAAGTGACATAATTATTGATATTTTTTTTGAAGAGTTTAAGAATATTATAGAAGCATTTATTGCTGAATTAAAAGGCAATAATACTTCTTTATTTCTTAAAGTTCTGAATAACGTAATATATAAAATTATAAAAAATAACGGAAACCTTGAAAAATTGCAGGATATTATTTCAATAATACGTAATAAAATAATGAAGTCAATTTCTGACTTTCAATTAAATCTTTATTCACAGGATCTTTGGGAACAGGCAAGAGTTCTTATAAGTGAAGCTTTATCAAGACAGATAAATTTAATAAGTTTAAAAGAAAAAGATTTTGCGCAATCCTTACGCGAAATAAGCACCAAATTAATTTCAACATTTGAATTTAATGAATTATCAGATATTCTAATTAAAAATCTTCCAAATTTAGGAATAAAAAGCTGTTATCTTTCAATATATGAAAATCATGATGCATATAATTTTTTAAAACCAGTATCTAAATTAACAAATTTAATATTAGCATATGATGAAAAGGGAAAAATAGATATAAAAGAAAATTTAAAATCATATTCAACAAATAATTTCTTAATACCTGAAGGCGTTCTGCCGGATGATAAACAGTATTGTTTTATGATTGAAGCACTGCATTTTCAAAATATACAGATCGGATATGTATTGTTAGAAATATCAGATTCAGATCAAAATACATTATTTAATATTTTACAGGGGCAGATGAGCAATTCTTTAAATGGTGCTTTAATTTTAAACAAACAAATAAATACTGAAAAATTACTGGAAAATAATTTGACTTTATTGCATGATAAAGCAAAAATAATATCGAAAAGCAGTGAGAATATAAGCGATAAAGTCACCAATATATCATCATCAATGGAAGAAGTTGCAGCAAGTATAAATGAAATATCAAAAAATATAACAGAGGTAATGAAAATAGTCAATAATGCAGTTGATATGGGAAGAAAAGCTCAGGATTCTGTACTGGATTTATCTACTCATTCAGTAAAAATCGGAAATATAATCGAATTTATAACAGAAATTGCCAATAAAACAAATATACTTTCATTAAATGCATCAATAGAAGCAGCAAGGGCTGGAAATGCAGGAAAAGGATTTTCAATAGTTGCTTCTGAAATAAAAAATCTGGCAAAAAAAATTGTCAAATCAACAGATGAGATCGTATATATGATAATGCTTATGCAGTCAAGCACAACAGAATCAATTCAATTAATAAATAAAATTATTGAAATTATAAAGCAGATTTCAGATTTATCCAACATAATAACTTCCGCAATAAATGAACAGGCAGTAACCACAAATAATATATCAAATCTGTTATCAGAAGCCGCTGAGGGTACAATCCGGATAACTGCTGAAATTACCGATGTTGCAGAAATAAATAATTGATAATTCCCTGGATTTATTTTTATTTAAAAAAAGACTGTATAATATATTTTTTTATTATACAGTCTTTGATAATAAGGAAGATTTTATAAAACTTATACCTGACAAACAAGTTCCGATTCAAACAATTTTAATCCTTCATCTTTGAAATAACTTTTAACTTCTTTTATAGCTTTCATTATTTTTTTTGCTTCATTTTCATCACAATACACAATCAAAATAAAGTTTTCTTCAGGCCAAACAGCATCCCCAAATCTTGGTCCGCTTGAACCAATACCATGAACAGAAGGTATTTTTGTGTAATATTTTACTATATTCATCTTATTAAATATATCAAATAAATCTGCTTCGATTGATTTGTTTCCAATAATTTCAACTCTTTTCATAAATGCCTCCTATTTTTTCTTTTTAGTTTCTTTTTCTTTTAATTTTGCTAATTTTTCCTTTCTGATTTCTAATCTCATCTGTCTTTTTATTTCTGCCTTTTCTTTTCTCTTCAAAGATAATTTATTGAAAATTGCATATATAACAGGTATTAAGAACAATGTAAAGAACATACTTACTATTAATCCCCCAAAGAGGGTCTTGGCTATTGATCTTGAAAGATCTGCACCTTCAACCTTTATCAAAGCCATAGGAAATATTGCAAGTGTGGTTGTTAAAGTTGTCATTAATATCGGTCTTAATCTATTGCCTCCTGCTTCCACGCAAGCATCAATCAATTTATATCCTCTTTTCATCAGAAGGTTAGTATAATCTACCAAGACTATACCGTTATTTACTACTACACCTACAAGAACTATAAGTCCTACTATAGCGAGTATGCTGAACTGTTCCATAGTTATTAAATATATCCAGATAACTCCTATTATTGTCAATGGTATAGTAAAAAATATTATAAAAGGATCTAAGAGTGATTCAAATTGTGCCGCCATAATACCGAAAACAAGAGCAATTGATATTAATAATATTATTCCGAGTTTTAAGAAATATTTGATAAACTCAGCATAATCACCTGAAAATTCAACAATTAAATCCTCTTCCTGAATTATGTTTTCTTTAATAAGTTTCCTGATTTTTATTTCAACTTCATTTAATTTTACAGTTTTATTTTTTCCATCTATCATTACCTTCTTGTTTAAATCAGCAGTGATATGTATTACTCTCATCTGATTTTCTCTGTTGATATTTACAGGTCCTGTTGTTTTTTCAAGATGACTGAAATTTGATAAAGGTATTCTTTCATTTAAATTATTCAAAATAAAAATATTGTTCAAATCTGGAATTTGATCTCTGTCTTTCGGATCAAGGATTACTATGATATCATATTCACTTGAACCTTCTCTGAATTTGCTTGCAGTTATTCCGTCAACATTTGCCCTGACTTCCTGTCCAATATTATATATATTTAAACCTAAAGAATAAGCCTTGTCTCTGTCTATAAAAATTTCAACCTGAGGCTTTCCTTCCTTAAAGTCAACATCGGGTTCAACTGCTTCAGGAACATTTTGTTTTATAAGTTCCTTGATTTTTATTGCAGTATCTCTGGCTTTATCTAAATCATTTGATTTTATGAGTATATCAATAGGTTTTGCATTTCCGCCCATTCTTGGTCCTGTATCAAAGGCAAAAATCACATCGGGAAAGTTGTGAAAATATTTTCTTAATTTTCTTTGAATTTCACTGTAAGAATCTTTTTTTAATTTTTTGTCAGTATGCAATGTAAACATAATAGTACCTTTATGAGATTCCATTGCACCCAAAAAACCATGAAAACTTCGTTCGCCGGCAGTAATCATTATGTCTTTGTATCCTTTTACCTCTTTTTTAATGATTTGTTCAATCTGCTCAATAGTAGTTCTTGTAATATCAAGTTTTGTTCCTACAGGCAGTTGAATATTTAATTGAACAACATCCTCTTCAGATTGAGGCATTAATTCAAACCCTGTAATTTTAATTCCAAAAAGACTAACAACTAATATGATAAAAATAACTATAATGGTTATTAATTTATGATTTAAAACGAATTTCAATGCAGATTTATATAAATTTTCAAGTTTTAAAAACACATTATTTAAAAATTCATCAATAATTTTCGGATAACCTGTTAAATTCCTTTCTAAATGAGAACTTATTGGTAAATATTTACTGGTTAACATAGGTACAAGCATTAAGGCAACAAATAATGATGATGATATTGATAATACTACTGTAAATGACAGTCCGCTGAAAAGTTCACCGTACATACCCAATTCTTTTTTAAATAATATGATTGGTGCAAAAACAACAATTGTGGTTAAAGTACTTGCAGTGACTGCTGTTATCATTTCCTGACTGCCTAATATTGAACTTACAGACACTTTTGCTCCTTTTTCCCTGTATCTGTAAATATTTTCAAGTATTACTATTGAGTTGTCAACAAGCATACCAACACCGAGAGCTAGTCCTGCCAATGTCATTATATTAAGTGTAAAACCAAAAAAATACATTAACATTAATGTAATTATAATGGAAATCGGCATTGATAAACTGATGATTATAACAGACTTAAAACTTCTTAAAAAAAGGAACAGAATTATTATTGCAAGAAAAGCACCGCTTAATGCACTGTTTTGTACCTGCATTAGTGATTTTTTGATTATTGTTGTTGAATCATAAATCACATCAAGTGATACATTTGATGGGATTTCGGTCTTTAATTTTTCCAATCTTCTATAAACATTTTCTGCTGTTCTTACGGAATTTTCACCGCTTTGCTTCTGTATAACCAAAAATACTGACGGCAGTCCATTTAAAAAAACAAGCTGTTCTTCTTTTTCCAAACCATCATAAACATTTGCAATATCTCTTAACCTGATTACTTTGGCTGTATCCTGGAGATTTGGATTCATTAATATATTGCCTGAATTTCCTTTGTAGGCTACTACAGTATTTTTTATTTCTTCTATATCTTTATATTGTCCGGATGTCTGAATAAGATAATTTTTATTTACTTCTTCAATACTACCCGCACTTATCTGAACATTTTGTCCTCTAAGCATATTTGCAACCTGTGTTAAAGTTAAACTATATGCTTCAAGTCTGTTTTGAGTTATTTCTACACGTATTGCTCTTTCTCTTCCTCCCTGTAGTGTTGCCAAAGCAACCCCTTCGACAGCTTCAAGTCTAGGCTGAATAATGTCCAATGCAATTTTTCGTAAATCCTCAGGAGATCTGTTGCCTTTTACTCCTAAATACATTATTGGTATCATAGATGGATCAAATTTAAACATCATGGGCGTTTCAGCTTCTTCTGGAAGATATTGTTTGATATATTCTATTTTGTCTCTTACTTCGTTAGATGCTTCATCCATCTTTCTTCCCCATACGAATTCCATTCTGATCTGGCTTATGCCTTCACCTGAAGTTGAAACTATTTTTTCAACGTTACTTACATTGCTTAATGCGCTTTCCAATGGTCTTGTGATCAATTCTTCAACCTGTTCAGGTCCGGCTCCAGGATAATTGGTAAATAGAAATAATACCGGAGGGTTTATCTGTGGAAATAAGTCTATGGTTAAATTTAAACTTGTGTATAGTCCAAAGCCGACAAGTAACACAAATATGATAAGCATTGTTGTCGGTCTTTTAACTGATAATTTAGATAAATTCATAAAGTTCTCCTGTTAAAAATTATCTTCTAATGATAAAGGTTCCACGGTTTGCAGAATGTTAACTTTAGTATTATTTTCCAAAAGCGACTGTCCTCTATATACGATTTCTTCATCACCTTTTAAACCGCTAACAATTTCTGCTTTATTGTCAATATCAATTCCAATTTTAACTTCCTGCTGTGTTACTGTTGTTTCATTATTATTGGTTTTGTTTATTACAAAAACATAATTAACTCCGAATTTGTTTACAATACATTCTGTCGGTATTTTAACAATATTGTTTTTATTCTCAGTTATGATTTTAATTTCAACAAAAATACCGGGACGTAATTCATCATGTTTACCTGTAAATCTAAGTTTTATTTCCATCATTCTAGTGGTAGGATCAACAACAGGACTCATTTCAGAAACAGAAGCAAAATAGGTTTTATCCGGTGCAGAATCAGATTTAATGATTGCCGTTAATCCTAATTTAATTTTTGAAATGAATTTTTCTGCAATATGGGTTATTATTTCAAGGTCATTTATTCTTCCTACTTTTGCAACTGCTGTTTGAAGTGTAACTGTTGCACCGCGTTTAACGGGTAGGGATGTTACAGTGCCACTAATAGTCGATTTCACAGGGCTTAACGCAAAATCCATTCCTGGTTTTGATGGATTTATGTATGCAATAATTTGCCCTTTATAAACCGATTGTCCGATATTTACCGCAAAAGATTCCAGTTTACCCATGGCATCAGGATAAATGTCAACTTCGATCTTTGCCTTTACATCACCGTTAAGTTCTATGTAATCATTTATTTCACCTTTTACAGCTTTTATGGTATGCACTGCAAATTTGGTTTCTTCCTGAACTACATTTTTTGCTTTACAGTTTATGATTAAAATAAAAATCATTAAACCTAATAAAAAAAACAAAATACCCGATTTTTTTATCATTTTTTACCTGCCTTATATTTTATAACCTTGTTAAAGGTTAGACTTTATTTATAACTTTGTATTCAAAATATACTCAATATCTAACAGACCAGAAGTATAATTTAATTCTTCCTTTAATAAATTGAGCTCAGCTTTTTTCAGTTCAAGCTCAGAGTTCTGTACATCCAACAGTTCCTTACTTCCAGCTGCATATGCCTCTTCAGCTTTCTGATATGCACGTTCTGCCAGTTTTATATTAAGTTTTAATACATCAATTGATTCTATTGACTTATGCATACTTATTACTGTTGTCTGCAGCTTAAGTTCAATGCCTTCCTTCATTTTCTGATAAGCTATTTTATTCTGATTTATCTGAAATTGAGACTGCACTATGTTCATCTGTTCCTTTGAAAACGGTATAAATGAACTGACAGGAATGCTGAGAGTTATACCGAACATTCCTGCTCTTTGGCTCCAATTATCCTTTCTGTAATAATAATCACTGCTATAATCTTTATCATCATCTTCTATAATTGTTTCTTTAAACCAATTATATTTTAAAGCATCTTTTTTAAAATACGGATCAAGCGTATATGAAAAAATCACAGAGGGTGTAAGAGAAGAGATGTTTATATATTTTAAATTTTGCAATGATTGTATAGCTTTCATCATTAATTTAAGATCCAAATTATTATTTAAATATTTATTTTCCAGTTCAGAATAGTTTAAATCAATTTTGGCTGCTGATATTTCACCTCTAAGTTCAATTTCCACATTTCTTTTTATACCAATAATTTGTTTGAAATTTAAAAGCGCAATGCTGTATCCATTTTTCATCTCCATTAACTGAGGTTTGAGATTTTCATAAGCGACCTGAGCGCTCATCATGTCATATTCCGAAATAATTCCGTTTCTATATAATGCATTTGCCTGATTATATCTTTTTTCAGCAGTTGCAATGCTTTTCTCCATGATTTCTATGTTTTTTTGTAAAAGTATTAAATTATAAAGGTCTTTTTTTGTATCTCTTGTAACTTTGTTTTTTGCATTATCAAGACTGATTTTTCCATTTTGATAATCCAATACAGTCTGATAAACCTGAAAGCCCATTGCTGCATTCAGGGGCAGATTTAATTGGAAAGCGGCAGATATTGTCCATTCAGGCTGAATGTATTCATCAGGAGATATTGGCGGAATACTAGTCGGTTCATATTTAAAAGTAGGTGTTGTTCTTTGGTCCTGGTCTAAATTACTTTTTGCTAAAGTTGAAGTTAATTTCATATCAGGTATAAAAATATTCCATGATGTTATCATTGCCCAGAGCTTCGAGTCATATTTGGATTTTTCTGTTTTTATGTCAAGATTATTGGCTAAAGCAAGACTTATAGCAGTGTCAACATCAATTACAAGTTTAGTGTCTTTCATAACTGGTTCTTTATTATTTTTATCCTGACCATATAAAATGTAAACTGAAAGAAATAAAAAAAACAATACTTTTAATAATCTATTCATAAATATCCCCCTTAATTATTCCATTTATAAAGTACTTAAATATATTACGCATATCTTTGATTTTTATTTCAAAATTCATAGTTTTTGACAAAAACAGCTCTTTTACAACCTGCATATTCATAAATGTGTAGATAAAATAATTATCAAAATTAAATTTATTAAGTATTTTATTAGTATTTAGTAAATTATTTATAAATTCAGGAATTATAAATTTGTTTTTATTTATTTTTTTAAAATTCATAAACTGCATTCCCTGATAATGAAGCCAGTCAAAAACATTTAAAATTCTTAAATCATTTAAATAATATGATGCCAAAGAAACAATTATTGAATATATTTTTTCTTCAAAAGATTCATATTGCATGCTTTTTTTATTTAAAATTTCATCTTTTTTTGTTATTTCAGTTTTGACCATATTAATAAACATATCAGCTTTGCTGATAAAATAAAAATAAATACTGCTTTTGCTCATTCCCATTTCCTGGGCTATTTTTCCGATTGAAGCTTCCCATATACCTTCTTTTGCGACAACAGTTGCAATTGCATCAAATAATTTTTCTCTTTTGGGCAGTTCTTCCGGATTTACTATGGATTCAACTTCAATTTTATCATAATCGATAAAATTGAAAGGTTTATGCATTATTCCGTTTTTAGTGATATTAATTATAAGTTCTAATATTGATTTGATCTCTTCGTTATTGAATTTTACAGATGAAATTTTGCATGAAGCTATCTTATTAAAATAATTATAAATGATTAGGAATATACCTGTAAAAAAAATTTGTCTTATCAAAAACATGGCATCTTCTTTTTTAAGCCAGGTATTATGATTGTCGATTATATTACTGAAAATTTTTTTTTCCTTTTCCAGTAAAATTTTTATATCTGGTTTTTGAAAAAAATTATCTTTTGCTACAAACTGCACATAAAAAAAAAATTGATATAAATTGCTGCAGAAGTATCCGAAATGTTTAGTAATATATAATTCTAGAGTTTTTTCTGCATCAAGATAAATGCTCTCTTCAATGAACTCTAAAGCCAGTTTCGACATGTAATTTATAAGATATAGCTTCATTTCTTTAATAAGTTCATTTTTATCCTTAAAATATCTGTACAATGCCGGTTTGGTGATTTTAAGTTTTAAAGAGAGTAAAGATAGGCTGGTATTTTTATAATTTGTTTTTCCCCATTCTATGAATGCCGTGTTTATTATTTCTTCTTTTTTTACTTCATGCTTTAAATCTTTATCAGCCATTTTTTTTACCTTAATAATTTAAACAGTCGAACTTAAATTAACGTTTAACGAACGACCGTTAACAGTTACCGAACGGTTGTTAACCTTTTTTAATTTAATATAAAAAAAAGATATAATCATTTGATTTTAATTTTAATTTACATTTAGGTTGTTTTTTTACAAAAAAAAAAGATTTTTAATTAAAACTATTTATAAAATTAATTATAAAGAATTTAACATTAAAAATTAAGTTGCAATTTTTAAAAATTTTTATATATTAAATAATTATAAATTATTAAAAAGAATCTTTTATGAGTAAAAATGATCCTGATTGTGTAAAAATATATTTTATTGATCCTATAGATAAACTATCTGTAATAATAAGCACTTTAATTGAGATTGAATATGAATCATATACAATAAATCCTGATGATAAGGATATTTTATTAAAGTTACTCACTCAAGATGAAGATATCAGAAATGTTATTTTTTTATGCATTAACAAAAAAGAAGAGATCATAGATTGTTATGAATATATAAAAAAAATCAAAGAAATTGAAAACTGTCAAGTTTTATGCGGAGCATTTATTTATGATAAAATGGAAATTGGTGAAAGGATTCAGTTTTTACAGGAAAATGTTGCAATGATAGAATTCTCGGATATTAGCAAAAATACACTTCAGACAATGAAAAAAATATTGACTTTTTTTGAAGCAAAAAGCAAAAAGGGATATATAAGCTCTAAAACCTATGACATTTCCGATGCATTTTTTTATTTTCCTGAATTTAAAGATCCGGTTAAGGGTAAAATTAAAAATATCTCTGCATTTGCATTTTCATGTGAAATAAACAAGATGTATAAAACAGCTTTTAATATTAATGGAATA
The DNA here is from genome assembly GCA_016935915.1 of Spirochaetota bacterium. GTDB lineage: Bacteria > Spirochaetota > GWE2-31-10 > GWE2-31-10 > JAFGQB01 > JAFGQB01. Next base: position 2,734 of record JAFGQB010000270.1, on the reverse strand, counting down.
ATCAAAGAATCATTGCTTGTTTTAAACGGTACCAGGGTAACATCTTCATTAAAGACTTTGGGGTTCAGCAGGGATAATCCTGAAATTTTTATGTTCAAATACTGTTCAACAAAAATAGAATCAAATAAGCTTGTCAGTACTGATCAGGTTAATCCTGATGTCAAAAGAAAAGTACATAATTATATTAAATGGTGTCTTAAAGAAGATATTAAGGCTCAATTAAATAAACTTAAAAAAAATAAAAATTAGTATTTTATATTTATTTTTATCAAGTAATAATGTAAATAATATCTATATTTATGATTAAATCTTGTAATAAAAGATACTTTATGATATATATTTTTACAAATTTAAAGTAATTTAATGAGGATAACATGGAAACAAGAAGAAAAAGGGCTTTGGTTACAGGAGGAAGCAGAGGAATAGGCAAGGCAATATGTTTAATGCTTGCAAAAAACGGTTTTGATTTATTATTAAATTATAAAAGCAATGATGAAAGAGCCAATGAAACTCAAAAAGAAGTTGAAAAATATAAAGTTAACTGCAAGATATTGAAATTTGATATTGCAGATTTTAAATATTCTTTTAATCTACTCAACGAGGAAGTGGAAAAGAATGGTAATATTGATGTTTTAATATTGAATGCCGGCGTCAGAAAAGATACTTTGTTCCCTTTAATGACTGAAGAAGATTGGAATTATATTATTGATGTTAATTACAAGAGCTTTTTTTATATCGTAAAACCAATAATTAATGGCATGTTCCATCAAAATTATGGAAAAATAGTAGTCATTAGCTCAACTGCTGGTTTAATGGGAATGCAGGGACAGGTTAATTATTCGTCATCGAAATTCGGCATTATAGGGGCTGCTAAGTCTCTCGCTGTAGAAGTCGCAAGAAGAAATGTTAATGTTAATATAATTGCTCCTGGTTATGTTGAAACAGAAATGATAGAGGAAGAAATGAAAAGAAAAAGTGAACTGGTAAAAATTGTGCCTGCAAGAAGATTCGGTACTCCGGATGATATAGCAAATGTTGTAGAGTTTTTAATCAGTGATAAATCCAGCTATATAACAGGTCAGGTGATACCTGTTAACGGCGGAGTTTATACATAATTATTTTGAAAATGGAGTTTTAAAAGGTGCTTAAAGAAAATGAAAGAGTAGTTGTTACTGGAATGGGAATTATTTCATGTCTCGGTAATGATCTTGAAAGTGTCAGCCGTTCATTACAGAACGGCATTTCTGGTTATGAAATTGACAAAGAAAGGATAGATCTGGGGTTCAGATGCCCGGTTACAGGAGTTATAAAGAATTTTGATCCTAAGGATTATCTTGACAGAAAACACAGAAAAACAATGGCATTGTCCACTGTATGGGGATATGCGGCTGCTGAACAGGCAATAAAAGATTCAGGGATATCAAAGGAATTAATAGGATCACCTGATACAGGTATTATTATCGGTCATGACTCTGTAGCAGAACCTTCAGTAAATATGGGATTAGAGCTTTTAAAGACAAAAGAGACAAAAATGCTGGGTTCCGGATATATTTTTCAGATCATGAACTCAACAGTAACAATGAATTTAAGTACAATATTTAACATACAGGGAGCAAACTGGTCATTGTCAGGAGCCTGTGCATCAGGATCCCATTCGGTAGGGCAGGCAGCTGATCTTATTAGAAATGGTCATCAGGAAAGAATTATTGCAGGCGGAGTTCAGGAGATAAACTGGCACAGCATGGCAAGTTTTGACGCTCTTCAGGCTTTTGCTGTAAATTATGACGATCCAAAAAAAGCATCAAGACCTTTCGATAAAGATAGAAGCGGTTTGATCCCTTCAGGCGGAGCTGCGATTTTAATTCTTGAAAGACTTGATCTTGCTTTAAAAAGAGGTGCTAAAATATACGGCGAGATATCAGCTTATTCATTTAGTTCCGATGGAGAAGATATGCAGGTGCCCAACGGTATAGGTGCTGAACTTGTTATTAGAAAGGTTTTAAAAAGAGCTGAAATTCAACCGGAACAGATCGATTATATAAATGCTCATGCTACAAGTACTCCCAGAGGCGATAAAATGGAGGCTCTGGCTATAAATAAGATATTTGGCGATAAAGTCTATGTATCATCAACAAAGTCAATGACAGGACATGAATGCTGGATGGCAGGTGCAAGTGAATTAATTTATTCTTTTTTAATGATGAGAGACGGTTTTTTGGCGCCAAATATAAATTACATTGAAGGCGATGAGGATACAAAAAAAATTAATGTTTTTAATAAAAAAATCGATTTTCAGCCGAAAATTATTCTTTCGAATTCCTTCGGTTTCGGCGGTACAAATGCAGCTTTGATATTGAGAAAAATTGAAGAATAAATTAAATTAACAGAATCTATCATTTATATTAATTGGTATAATTAATAATTATTTGGAGTTTTTAATGCGAAGAGTTGTAATTACAGGTTTTGGGATTTTAAGTCCCATTGGAAATAATAAGGAAGAAATAAAAAATTCATTTTACAATAAAACAAGCGGAATAATATCAATGCCTGATTGGGCAAAGTATAAAGGTTTAAAGCCGCAGGTTGCAGGCATGATAAAAAATCTAGATAAAACCATTTTAGACAGAAAAGCAAGAAGATCTATGGGTAATCTGTCAATTTATTCAACTGTATGTGCAAAAAATGCAATTGAAGATGCGAAAATCTCCCAAGAACTTTTATCTTCTGGACGTTT
>JAFGQB010000269.1 GCA_016935915.1 Spirochaetota bacterium | reverse complement strand
ATTGAGTAAGCCCACATTTCATACGGCCAATTTTTATAAAATTTCTGCGATAAGTTCTGGAATTTTTTCATAGTAGGCTTTGAGTCATAACCGACAAAACTCCGCGTGTTGGAAAACCATGCAAGATTTTCAGCAAGAGATATATCTGCAATGAACCGGTGGGATTTTTTAGTGAATTTATTAAGATCTTTTACAGGATCATAAAAACTGAATTTTGACGGAAGTACATGACGCTTCCTTATATACGCCTGCCATTTATTTATACTATGAGCTCTGGGCATTATCTGATTTCTGTAGAGAACTGTGTACCCAAGCAAAAAATATTCAATCATAATTCCTATTATTAATAAATTCATTGTAAAATGAAAATTTTTATTAATATATTTCCCGCTGAAGATTGACAGGCATGAGCCTAGAAGGAATAAAATCACAGGATTTGTAAAAAACCATTTGAAATCCCTATATAAAAATAGAGTACCAAAATTATTCAGCTTTTTTGCTTTAATTGATTCAGGATAGTAGACCGGCAGGATCAAATATACAGAAATAAAAAACAAAATAAATCCTATATATATCAAAGATGTTCTTAAATTGATAATTTTATGAATATTTTTTCTGTTTTTATATATTATTTTTAATATTGAAGCAATAATGATAATAGTTCCAAAATGCTGTGCAAAATGATAATAAAATGGATAAGGAATTGCAAAAAACCATGGTAAAATTTTAAATAATAAATAAAAAACAGGTGAATATCTTCCCAACATTACTGATATTGCAAAAATATTCATTATGTGCCCGATAAAAAGCCATAATTTAGTGTTTTTATCTATATTAAAGTTATGCTTTTTGCCGTATATCAAAATTAAAAAAGATACAATAACCAGAAATGATACTGCTGTTCCGCCTGAAAATATACGGTCAGCTGAATGTATTAAAAACCCGTCACCCCATGTGTGGTAATTGTCGAGTGTCCCGTTAAATCCTGGTATGAAAAGTGTTATAAGGTGAGTCGGCGGTACACTGTAAGTAATTTCCTTAATAATCTGGCTGAAAAATCTTCTTTCGATCTTTTTTTCTGTCCATATAATGCCCTCTATGATTCCTCCCCAGATAAAGGAAGTTAAACCAAGAGCAAAAATAAAAATAAAAATTGTAAAAATAATATATTTTATATTTCTTTTATCTTTCATAAAATAATTGATAAAAAGGATCAAAGCAATGACTGCTACAACAAAATAAATTCTGATAGTATAATTCAATGTATATGCACAATTCATCAAAACAAAAAATATTACACCCATTAGCCACCATTTAAATTTATGTGTTTCAAGAAACTTTGCAATAGATAGTATCACCCATGGCATATAAGCAAAAACAAATGTATCTATCAGCGATAAACTCGAAATGCCCATAGACGGGTTAATTGCATAAAAAATTCCACATAAGGCTGAAATAAAACAGTTTGATTTTATAACATCTTTAAACAGATAATATGCCCCGAATCCTGAGAATATAGTCAGAAGGCAGAAAGGAATAATATAAAGAACAAAAAAAGACTGGTCAATATTATTCAGATCAGCAAAAAAAAAGAAGGGGTATAATAAAATGTTATAAACAGGGCTTTCAAACATTGTATAATACGGTTTTGCTCCACAATAGAGGTTGGAATCCCACAAAGGAATTTCGCCGTTATGAAAAGAGCGGGCAGCGGCAAATATCCTGGGGAATGATATAAAAGCAGCATCATCATAGCATATTCCTTCAAATCCAACTATAAGTGGTAATAGATATATAACAAGTGCTGTGATTAAAAGAAGTTTTGCAATGAAATTATAATTATTTTTATCAAAAAAAAATTCTTTAAGGTTATTCATTGATGGAACCTCCGATATTTTACAAAACATTATTGATCTGTAATTTTAAACTATAAGTGACATAGGATTATATGTCAAAAAATTCAGTTAAAATTCATTAGAAATTCTTAGAAAATTTATGATGTGTTTTTAATAAATATGTAATTTTGCCAAAACATTTTAAAAATAATAGTTTAAAATTTACTTTTATATCATAATTTGTTGTAAAATAATTATAAGCAAATAATTTATTTTATATTCTGCCTTTTTGTTTAAATAATATAAATATTTTATTGAATTATAGCTGCAGAAGTCTTAAAAACTCAGGCACTATAAAAACAAACTGTCATAAATTCCTGATCAGTAAAAAATAATAAATGACAGATAAAAATATTTAAAAAAAAATAGTTTTTATAATAAAAACTTAATAAATTATTAATAATGTATTTTTCCGAAAAAGCATTTGCGAAAAAAAAACGAAGTTTAAATACTCTCAATTTTATTTTAAATTCCCAGATATGCTTTTTTAACATCTTCATTTGTCATTAAATTCTTAGCCGTATCAACGAGCTTGATCAAACCGTTTTCCATCACATAACCCCGATTTGCAGTCTGAAGCGCCATATTTGCATTTTGTTCCACAAGAAGAATCGTAGTGTTATTCTCCATGTTTATTTTTTTTATTACATCAAAAATCTGAGTGACAAGAATCGGAGCAAGCCCAAGCGACGGTTCATCCATCAACAAGAGCTTGGGCTTTGCAACCAATGCCCTGCTTATAGCAAGCATCTGCTGTTCGCCTCCGCTCAATGTGCCGCCCTGCTGACCTCTTCTGTCATATAAAACAGGGAACAGGCTGTAAATATACTCAAAATCATCTTGAATTTCTTTTTTATCATTTCTTAAAAAAGCGCCCATATCAAGATTTTCTTTTACAGTTAAATACGGGAATATCCTCCTGCCTTCAGGAATTTGAACAATGCCTTTTGCCGTTATCCTGTCAGGCTCCATGCTGGTAATGTTTTCATCATTGAAAAATAT
>JAFGQB010000268.1 GCA_016935915.1 Spirochaetota bacterium | reverse complement strand
TATATTGAAATCTGGCTTATAAAATAATCAAGTTTATTTTTTTCCTCTATCGGCATTTCAATAAATTCAACACCAATGTCATAAGTTTTATTGTCAGGATTAATTTCGACACGTACTATTCTTGCTTTACTTCTGAAAAAATCAAAGGAGTTAGGTTTTAAAAATTCTATTTCAACAGTGGAATTTATAGGGAAAGGATCTTTATAGTCAAATAATATACCGCTGGCGCTGACGTTTTTAGCCAACGTTGGATCACTTGCTTCAGTGGTTACTTTATTCACCAATAATTCTATGCTGCTTTTAATTCTTTTATATTTTCTTCTTTCTATAGTACTTCCCTCCTAAGTATTAAAGATTTTATTAGCTATTTACTTTTTACTTTAACAAATTTATAAAATCTGGTAATAGCAGCTAAAGCTAAAAATGAAGCTCTCTGCCAGCTTAATTTATCATCATATACAATTTCTGCTTTAATACCCTTTTCTTCAAGCATTCTTATAAACAATAAAATTGGTTTGACCGTAGAAGAATTCATGGTGTGAAGCTTGGTAAAGTCTACTACTAATGATTTATTGCTTTTACCTTTTACTTGATTTGCCACATCAGTTAAATAAGGATCTAAAAAGCTTGATGGATTTATTTCCCTGCTTTCTCCTAACCATGTCATTATTATACTATTTGGGTCATCTTCAACAATAATGTTTAATTTGCCGCATAACAATTCTTTCACGTTAAACTCCCTCCTCAACTATTTTAATTTTCTCATTGCTTTAATTGTTAATATGTTGTTCTCATATCCATATGATAGATTAAAACCCCCTTCATAAACAATCCTGTAAAGACCTAATTGAGAGTTCTTTGAATGAGGATTTTCCAATAATTCCTGTAACCTTTCAATATATAGGTGCTGAGGATCTTTTGAGGCATTTATTCTTTCTATATGGTTTTTTACCATCTTTACACGTCCTTCATCATCTACAGGATTTGAAACAATAACAATTATATTCTTGGTGTCCGCAACAAAATTAATATTTATGGACTTTGAAGTTGCTGAAGCAGAACCATATTTTACTGCATTTTCTATTAATTCTGATACAGTCATAATAGTGGAATAAAAAATTTCAGAATCTTCAGGATGAAACAAATTTCTTATCTTATCTTCAATGTTCTTTACAACCTCCCATGCGGGAGTAATAGAAAAAGTTAATGTAACATCATTCATAGCTTATTTATAACCTCATAAATTGTCTTTATTTCTTTTTCATAACCAAAAGCGACACATCATCATCGGTACTGAAATTTTTTAATTCTGCAAGGATAGAATCTTTTATTTTTTCAACAGGATAATTTGCGCTTTCTTTAAAACATTTTATTAATCTTTCCAAAGAGAATAATTGATCATTTGTATCTTTAGCCTCAATAATGCCGTCAGTATAAAGAAGCAGAGTATCATTATGATTTAATTTAAATGAGTCCACTTTATTTATTTCGCTTACATCAGGTATCATTCCCAGCCACATGCCTTGAGTATCAATCATTTCAACATTGTTTGTTTTTGATCTGTAAACCAATATTGGGAGGTGCATTCCTGAAAAATGAAAATTTGACTGTTCTACACAAGCAATTACAGTTATAGTCATATAGTTTGAATCGCCTAATTTCTGGATATTATAAGTCAATGTTTTATTTATTACAGTTAAAAGATCTTTTGGGGAAATATCGCCGTTTTGATGAAGAACGGTATGTATAGCTGTCTGAGCCATCATCATTATCAAGCCTGCCGATACACCGTGACCTGATACGTCGCCGATTACAAGCCAGTAATAATCGTCAACATTAATTACGTCATAGTAATCACCGCCTACCGAATCAGCAGTAGTCATATTAGCAGCAATATCAAAGCCGATGATATTGGGACGTTCTGGAAGCAATGCTGTCTGTATCTTTTTTGCAAGCTGCATTTCACCCCATAGAGAGTCTCTTGCTTCTCTGAGTTCTATCATTGTTTTTTTCAAGTCTTCTTCAGCTTTTTTTCTATCTGTAATATCTGTTGCAACAAATATTATATCAGTTAATTTGTTGTTCTCATCTTTGAGAAGAGCCAAGCTTGATAAAACAGGAATAATATTATTATGTTTGTCTTTTAAGTATGTTTCAAAGTTTGCGATTTTTCCGTTTTGTATAAGCGTATTGAATTTGTTTCCTTCAATAGAGTCTTCTTTATTTGCAAAAATAATTCGATTCGGTTTGCCTATTAAATCTTCTTTATTATATTTTAATAACTCATGCGCAGCATTATTTATTGATTTGATTTTTCCTCCGAGATCCAGAATTATTAAGGAGTCAATCATATTTTGAATAATACTATCCACATAAACTTTAGATACTGTAGTATTTTGCAGTTCTTCGGTCATTTTGTTAAATGCATTACCCAAATGTCCGATTTCATCATTTGAATAAATTTTCACTCTCTTGTCAAACAATTTATTGTCGCTAATATCCTTGATTACATTAATTAAAGCATCCAGCGGTTTACTTACCCATTGGGACAATGAAACAATTAATAAAATAACTGCTATAACAAGCAATATTCCTGCGATAATTACAGAACCGATTATTGTTGAAGTAATTTTTTTAATAATAAGCAATTGAGGAAAACCTACTGTGACTGCTCCTGTAAATGATTTGTCTTTATCAAATACAGGAATTGATATTTCATAATATTGCTGACCATCATGGATTGTTGTATAAACTGTTTCCTCTTGGCTTTGAATGGCGGTAAATGTAGGAGTGTCTTTTAAAGAATCCCCCATTTTTATAGGGATATTGTGGAAAACGATTTTACCTTCTTTGCTTATAACCATAGCATAAGAAATATCTTTATATTTATTTGCCATTTCTTGACAGGATTTTTCAAATCCTAAAATATCAGTTAACGGAATACCCAGCTGTAATAATTTATCAAGCTGTATTTTTAAGTTTTGACCGATAATGTTAGCATTACTTTGTAAAACTTTTACAAGTTCTTTTGAAAAAGTAATACTGTTTGTCAAAGTGCTTACTCCTATAGCTATCAACAAGATAGCCAGAGTTATTAATGTAATTTTTGTTTTAATGCTGCTTTTCATGATGTTATTTTTCCCGTATTAAATTTTATTTAACTATATTAATGAGATATCATAATAAAAATTATGGTTTCTCATAATTTTGAGTCATTATTATTATCGACTCATAATCCTATGAATAAAGAAATTTGTTATTTATAAAAAAAAAATATTAATAACAAATACTTATCCATTATATAAAATTTTCTATTATTATAAATTTTAGTGTTATCAATATAAAAAAATTATAGTTCAACATGCAGTTATTGTCAAATAAATAAATAAAAAAAAAATTTTTTGTAAAATTTTTTACAATGATAAAAAAGAAGTTTTACATAAAAAAAATATTTATTTAAATTAATTTAAATCTTCCTTTATAAGATCAACAGAAACTGCATTTCCTGATTCTTCATCAATATCAGCGATTATTCCCTGGATTTGAACTTCTTCATTATCAACTTTTGAATATTCAAATTGACCGTTTTTAATTTTATTAATTTCGATTTCCGGTCTTAACCCTCCGATGCTCTGTTTTGATCCGCAATAACCTGCTCCTGTAATTATTGCCGTTTTATTATTGATTATTCTATAATCGGAAGTTATAATCCTTAAATGTGTTCCTGCTATTAAGGAAACTTTACCGGCTAAAAACCAATGCATGGCTTGGATTTCACTAGTGGTTCCGCCATGAAAATCAACAATAATAATTTTTACAGAGTCGTTTATTTTCTCTAAAATTTTAGTTATGGTATGAAAAGGATCGACCGGGAAAATTTTTAGAAAATTTGTTCTGCCCAGGATATTAATGATTGCAATTTTTATATTATCATTAAAATCATAAATGATATAGCCTTTACCTCCCATTGCATTTGGTAAATTATAAGGGCGCAGTAAAAATGGGAGTTTTAATAATTCTCTGGCATCTTTTTTATTGAATACATAATCACCGCTTGTCAGAATATCAATTCCGCTTTTATAAAGCTGAATAGCACTGTTTTTCAATATGCCGTAACCGTCTGAAGCACCATCCGCATTGGCAATTATAAAATCAATTTTGTATTTATCTTTTATTTTACTTAAATTTTTTTGTATTTCTTTTATAGTTGGAATTCCGATAATTTCCCCAAGTAATAAAATTTTTACCATTTTTTCCCCTAAAAATAAATTTGTTTTGTTTTTATTTTATTCATTAATAGCTTTATTTCTTCCAAGGATGAATAATTAAATCCGCTTTTATAATTATATTTCAATATTGAATTGGACAGCGCAAAATCAAGGGCATGCTGAGGTGATTTGTATTTATTTAATCCGTAAACAAGGCCAGCTGAAAATGCCTCTTTTATACCGTTTATATCGTTTGTTTTTTTTACTTTAAAAAATTTAAATTTATTGACATTATTTGGTGAAAAATAAAATTGATTTATTTCTCTTATATATAAAACTGAACCGAAATTTATCATATCATTTGAGTTTTTTGAAATTATTATTGCAGCAACTTTTGCATGGGGAAATCTTTTGGATAAATTAAGCAGTATATTTTCGTAATGACTTAAATTATAATTTGTGTTATTGCCGGTTTCAAAGTTAAAAATTTTTTTTATATCCTCAATGTCTCCTGATAAAAAATCACAATAATTTCCAATTTCAGTAATTATCCTTTCAGGATCGATTTTATTATAGCCGGTTTTATAGTTCCAAAAATTGGAATTGAAGTTTAAATTACAGCTGGTTTCAAGCTCCATTTCTTTTGCCAATCTTAAAGCTCTGATGCAATTATACATTGCTTTATTTGATAATGAAGGAGTTATGGCGGAAATATGAAAATGATTGCATTTTAAAAAAGTGTTTTTAAAATTATATTCCTCAAAGTCGAAGGTATCAATTAATGATGACTTTCTGTCAAAGTGAATTTTTTTTAAGAAATTTTGATTCGAATCTTCGAAGATTATTGGATTCCTTCCCTTTTTTGATAGTATTATATTTGATGTATTAATTTTAAACATATTTAATTGTCTGAAAATTAAATCTTTTAAAAAATCGTCATGGACTGCTGTTATTAGTGTTGCCTTGTTTTTAAAATTTGTTATGTTTGAGAGAAAGTAAGCTTCAGGACTTGATACAAAAAAATTTAACTTTTGAGGTATGGAAGAAAATGAAGTATTTTCATCAGGATTAAATTTTAATGATATTTCACCATAAGCACAAGCTTTAATCATATTGCAAAATTCCCAAATATATATTATATTTTAATATTATTTTTTTATAAAAGCAAAAAAATTATAATTTATTTAAAGAAGGAGAAAGAACTTTAAAAATAAAAGATTATTTCTTTTTCTTTATATATTTAGATATTGATTTATCAGGTTGATATAATTTTATAGACTTTATTAAATTTATTTTGTTGTTTTTTTTGTCAATATTCTCATTATCATTAATACTTTTGAATTTATCAGGGATTTTTTTTAATATTTTTCCTTTTTCATCAAAGTCTCTGATTATTTCCTTTTCATTGCTTATTATTATAAAATTATTTATTACATTTATTATTTTATTTATTTCAGAATTAAAAACTATTTTCAATTTATTTAATAAAGCAAGGTTTTTTAAACTATCATTGGACATATTTAAGATATTATTGTTGATTACCTTTATATTATTATATTCATTGCTTTTTTCTGATGTTTCCAGGTTTATCTGATTCATGATATCAGAAATCATTTTAATGCTTGATTCAATATTATTTAATACTTCAAAAACCTCTGCAATCTTTTCTACTCCTGATTTTATTATTTTACTGTTTGTTTTAACAAGATCTCCGATTTTATTAGCTGCTTCTTTTGATTGAAGAGCCAGCTTTTTTATTTCCATAGCGACAACATTGAATCCTTTGCCGGCTTCACCTGCACGGCTGGCTTCTATTGCAGAATTTACAGATAAAAGTCTGGTTTTTTCAGAAATGTCATCTATCAATTCTATGGCATTATTAATTTCTTCACTTATAAATGCGATTTTATTAATTTCATCTATCATATTATTTATTACAGAAGTGGAATTATTGGAATATTTATGAGCCTGATCTATTATACCCTGAGCTTCTGTTACATTGAATGATATTTTCATTATGGAATTATTCAAGTCTTCGATTTTTTTCATGTTATTTTTAATATTCAATAATTGATTTTTAATCTTTGTTTCTATATCATGAACAGTCAGATCAATTTTATTTTGATAGCTTAATACATCAATTGAACTTCTTTTTAAGTTCGATAGTTTAGAAATATAGGAATTTATCAGATTATTTAAATTTTTATATATCATGCCGATTTCGTCAATTGATTCTGAGCTGATTTCCAGATCAAGTTTTCCGCTGGATATTTTATTGACAGCATAATTTAATTTATTAAGATTATCAGAAATTTGTGCACCAACAGTGTTTGAAACTGCAATTATAAAAATAATTGAAACTATAAATATTAATATAATGGGCCAGGTAATTGTTAATAATTGTTTTTTAATATGATCATCAGTTGAAAAAAAGATCATTTTAAGATTGTTTTCGATAAAATATATATTTATTATATTCTGGAAAAAAACCTTATAATTTTTATTATTTATTTTATAATAGAATAATTTTGTTATTGTTTTTTTATTTTCTATAAGTAATTTGTTTGGTTTATCATTGATTATTTCCTGAATATTATTATCTTTAAACAAATCTTTTAGATCGATAATTTGGTCAGTATTATTATCAAATATGATTTCATTGTTTTTATCAAGGATAAAAAGTATTCCATTTGGAATTGTAATGTTTTTGTCTTCCTTAAAAATATTCAATAATTCATATTCCTGATGATAATATTTTGAATCTATATATTTTGTTAACAGGTAAAAAGATTTATCAGTATTTAATATTTGATTATTTTGCAGATTGTTGTATATGCTTATAATAATATAAAAGAAAATAATAGAAAAAGATAATAAAATTGACGGGATTATTATCGCCAGGTTTTTTCTTTTTATATTTAATTTTCTTTTTTTTGATTGAAACATTGAGATTTCCTAAAAATTATTAGTTTAATTATCGTTATTTAATTTTTATAATATAAATTTAATTACACATAATTTTTCAACAAATATAATATTTTACTTCTTGATATTAAAAAATTATGATATATATTTGTCAAATGAAACACTCCGATTTAAATTTAGCAAATATATTGAGTTTATCCCGCATACTATTGGGAATTTTGTTTTTTATAATATTTTTTTATATTAATATTACCGAACTTTCAAGCATTATTATATTAATTTTTCAAATAATATCACTATTTGTTTTTATTTTTGCCATAATAACAGATGCTTTAGACGGATATTTTGCCAGAAAACACAATATGATAACAGATTTTGGCAAGCATCTAGACCCTTTATCAGATTCAATTTTTTTTATTTTGGTTTTTGTCACTTTTTTATACCTGGAATTAATGCCATGGTATTTTTTTATTATTATTTTTTTAAGAGAAGCCTTTATGCATTTATTTTTAAGACCTTATTTTAAAAGGAGAAAATCTTCACTTTCCGCCAATATTTATGGTAAAATTAAGACCGTATTTCAGTCAGTTTTTTCCATAATTGTGATACTCGGCATAATATTAAACCAGATTTTAATTATAATTAATAAAAATGATCTTTTAAATTTATTTAATGACTATTTTTTTAAAATTTCATATATATTATTTGCAATTATTGCATTTCTGTCTTTATTAAGCCTGATGATTTATTTAATACACTTTAAAAAAGTTTTTTTTAATAAACAAAAGCTGTCTTGATTTTTATTCTTTATTACAGGTATTTATTCAATTAAGGAAAAATGTACTTTTCCGGTCATCATTGGCGCAAAAAAAAGTGGAGTTCTTAAAGCTCTGTCCCCTAAGCTAGCCATTATTTAATAACAACCTAATTAAACTTTTTAAAATTCCGATAATATTAATAGAAACATATTATAAAGGTGATAATTATGATAGGTAATATAAATTTATCACAATATTACAAAGTAGTTCAAATGACCAATTCTTTAAACAGCTTCATCAGACAGGCAGCAGTAACTAAAGCACAAATAAATGCAAGTTTATCATATTCTTTAGTCAAACATCCAGGTATCGGCAATAATATTGATATTTTTGTTTAAAATATTTCATTGATTTTCATCTCTTTTTTTATCTTATTCAATATCAGATCTGTTATTTTTTCCGTATTGTCAGAAATTGAAGATTCTTTTAATTTGTTCTTATAATAATCGATTTTTTTCAGGAAATTGATAATATTTTCTTTTGATAATTTAGACAGTTTACAGCCGCATCCCCAATGATTTTTTTCAAGCAGATAACGGTTTAATCTTTGTTCGAACTGTCCTTCCAGACTTATGGCAAAAAAAGGTTTTTTTAAAAATACCGCTTCACCAAGAGAAGTGTTTCCTGCTGTTGAAATAATGGCATTACAGGTTAATAAGTAATTGATGAAATTATCAGGATCTATGGGATAGTATTTAATGTGTTTTTCTTTTATGATTGTGTTTTTTAAATCATCATCGAATTTTGTAAAAACTATAAAATTATGATCTTTTAATCCTGCTAAAATCGGAAAAAGAGAGCCTCTTATAAAATTATGAGCATAAACCAGAATGAAATCCCCGTAAGATTCTTTTCCTTTTAAATTTAATATTTTTTTTCTGAACAAGGGCCCGACAAATTTTACTTTTTTCCTGTATCTGGGCTTTATCGGAATATCTGCGAAACTTGTTATAATTGACAAATCAGATCTGGGATGATAGGTTTGAAGAAAGGTGCAGACGAAAAAGTGTTCAAGCCTTTCCTTAAAATCAAATTTTTTTATGTCAAGAACTCCATAGAGCATGGCATGCTGATTGTCAAGTGTTAAAAAGGGTTTTCCTCTTATCAGTGAGACCCTCGGAAGTAATGGCTCCAGATCTGATATAGCAAAATCATAATAATCAAAGTATTTGTTGTAATAATTTTTATTGATGGGGACCGGTTTTTTTATAATTAAGGATATTAATTTAAAAATCGGGGAAAGAACTAAATAGACAGAACTTATCTTTATCTCTCTTAAAACCACAGCCCAGTTCGAAAGATTGCTTATTGTGGATAATATGGAAGTAAAAAAACCTGTTGTTTTATAATTGAACCTCAATCCGGGTATCTGTTTTGTTTTGATATTTTCAGGAAGTTCTTTATCCATCATAAAAATGTTCAATGTATCGCCGTAAAGGTATAAAGTGATTATACTGTCGGGTAGTTTTTTAGATAATAATTTGATTGTTTCAATGTTTCTTCCGTAATGCCCATGTCCTTCTCCGCAGATGGAAAAGGCAATATGCAGTTTTTTCATTTATAAACCTGTGATTTTGTAATGAAAGAAGGTTAAAATATTAATTTAAAAAAATCAAAGTTATTTCATTATACTTACAAATTAATAACAAAAGGATAAGGTGAGAGGAGCGGTTTTTTTTGGCGCTTACTTCTGTCCGGAAGCGACCGCTTTTCATGTCAGATTGAAAACCTTTATTGTTTTTTTAATCAGTTTAATTTTGTTCTTAAGCTCTGTGCCCAAAAGTTTTATCAAAAGGTCTAATTTCATTAAAATTAAAACAGTATATAATCAAATTAGAAAACCGGCTGCTTCCGGTCATTTTTGGCGATAAAAAAAAGCAAGAATTGAGTGCATTTTAAAAACAGGCAAATATGTTTCAATCGCAAAATATTAGTTTATTTATTTACAAATTGATTAAATTCGATTAATATTCATATTAATTTATGAACAGATTTCTGTCTTTACAGGAATGACAAGAGGAAATAAAACAGGAATGTAAAAAAGAGTGTCAGGTATGACAGAGAAATCATTTAAATTTTAATGAATACGGGTTTCACATTTTCATTATATATGACAAAAATCGGAGGTAAAATTTGAGCTTTAAAAATAATCTGGCTAAAATTGATCTTCTAAAGAAAGAGATAAGAAGAAATTTTATCGGAAAAGAAAAAATAGCCGAATATATTTTGTTGGCTCTTTTTTCCGGCTTGCATGTGTTAATCGAAGATATTCCGGGTGTGGGCAAAACAACATTGGCAAAAACTTTAGCTAAATGCACAGGCATGGATTTTTCGAGGATACAGTTCACTCCGGATTTACTGCCCGGGGATATAACAGGGATGACCATCTGGAGTGTTGAAAAAAAAGACTTTGTTTTTAAGTCAGGTCCTGTCATGCATCAGTTCATACTGGCTGATGAGATTAACCGGGCAAGCGCTAGAACACAGTCGAGTCTTCTTGAAGCCATGCAGGAAGACACTGTCACTATTGACGGCAAAACTTACAGACTGCCGCAGCCTTTTTTTGTTGTTGCCACCCAAAATCCATTGAATTTTGCAGGGACATTTCAGCTGCCGGAAGCACAAGTTGACAGATTTGGTATATCTTTTTCCATAGGATATCCTGAAATCGATGATGAATTGGATATAATTGAAAAACATAAAAAAGATGATCCTCTTGAAAACATTAAAGCTGTGATGAAGCCGGAAGAAATTTTAAAAATCAGAAATATTATTAAAAACATCTATATTGATGAAAAAATTAAAAGATATATCATTCAAATAGTGACATCAACAAGAAACAATGAAAATATAAAGCTTGGATTGAGCCCCAGAGCATCCCTTCATATTACAAATGCTTCTCAATACATTGCTTTTACATCAAACAGGGATTTTGTAATTCCTGAGGATATAATGGAAATTTCTCAAATAGTAATAAGTCATAAACTGATACTTTCGCCGAAGGCAAAGCTAGAAAATTTAAATGCAAATCAGATAATCAATTCAATTATATCGGCAATACCAAAACCCGCAGGTATAAAATAACAGATGAAAATTAAAATAAATATTTCCGCTGTATTTATATACTTTTTCTTTTTATCAATTCTTTTTTTGGCAGGCATGTCTATGGGCAGGCTTATGCTTTTTTTATTTTATTTTTTTTCCGTGTATCCTTTAATTTCCGTTGTTCAATTTATTGTTTTAGCAATGAATTTTAAATATATTGAGGATTTTAATACAGAACATCCGTTAAAGGGAGAGTCGATCAGATATAAATTTAATTTTTCCAATGAATCATTAAGCATAAATCCTTTCATTTTTGTAAGATTTAAATATATTCAGTCTAACAGCATTGAAAGATTAAATGAAATTGTTTTGACTCTTGGGAAAAATAAAAATTTTTCTTATGAATTTGAGATTAAATGTCCTTACAGAGGCATTTATACTGTTGGTATTGAACAAATGAAACAGTATGATATTTTTAAGGTCATTTCATATGATTACGAAGTATGGGCGCGGACTTTTTATGTTTACCCGAGAATTATAAATTTAGACAAGATCGGCATTGATAATTTGAACAATAACAGAGTAGCCGGTCTTTTTAGCGGGAGAATTTTCGACAACACCCTTTATCATTCGCTTAAAGGATATCAAACAGGTGAATCCATAAAAAATATTGCATGGAAGAAATTTGCCTCATCAGGCAATGTTTATTTAAAGACCTATGATGCAACTTCGCATCCCGGGATCGATTTATATCTTGATCTGAGAAGGGAAAGAGAAGCTGATGACCTGATACTTGAAAGGGAGGATTGTTCTGTAGAAATTTTGGTTTCCCTTGTTAAATATTTTTTTGATTTGAATATCCCTTTGAACGTTTATCTCTCGATAGATGATAACAGCAATTTTTATTGGGAAAATAATTACAGGTTTACTGATTTTTATAAATCCACAATAAATATTTATTTTGAATCAGAAATTTCAAGTTATAATATTTTCAAAATAATCAAAGACAGTAAAAACAACACTTTTAATTCCGTAATATTTATTACACACAATATTGATCCTGAGCTGATTGATTTAATGATCTCTTCTGATTTTAATGAGTTTTATTATATTTTAAATCAATCGGGTATCTCTGAACATGAAAAAAATAAAAGGAAAGTATATATTGACCGGATTAAAGAAAAGAAAGGCAACATTATTTCAGTAAATTCATCCGGCTCGATTAAAGAAGATCTGGAATTATGAAAATTTTAAACAAATTATTGATAATAAAAATTTTGTCAGCTTTTATTTTGTCGGTGATTGTTCCTTATTTTCTTACTTATTTTTATATACTTGACAGGTCTTATTTTTTTATATTCATTTTTACTATTTCAAGTTATTTACTTTTTTTATTGAATTTTTTATTAAAAAAGGTCAACGTCGTAAGTTTTATATTAAAAATTTTGCTTATTGTGTTGTATTTTATAACTGCAGTATATATTTTTTTAAGAATAGTTATTATTCCATATCCTTTTTATCAGGCATGGTTTTTATTTATTCAAAACAACCAACCGGGCGGTATAATTTCATATATATTCATTTTTTTGATTTCATATTTTATAGCACTTTTCAGCGGGCTAACTTTTTATTTCGGTTTTTTACGCCCCTTGTCTGCAATGGGGTTGACTTTTTCCATTATGTTATCCATCAGTCTTCAAAAAAGCGAAAATTATCTGTTTTTTTTGTTGATAATTCTTATTTCGGTGATTTTATGCCTGTTTTTTTTAACTTTTTTACCTTTAAGAAAAAATTTTCTGCCGTTTTATTCGTCAATAAGAACTTTGATATTATCTTTAATATTATCTCTTATCTTGTTTTTGTTAACATATTCAAAAAGTGGATGGCTTTCAGAGTACAGTTTAACTCCCAATTTCAAGAATTTGATAAAATCATTTGTTCCTGGTATTCCTTTTTTGCCTGAGATGGAAGGGCACGGGAATTTTTTTGAAACAAAAGGATTGGGGGGAAAACTTGTATTGCACAAACAACCTGTATTTGAAATTAAAGCCAAACCCCGGGATATTCTTTATCTAAGAATAAAAGTTTTTCAAAAATATACAGGTTCAGGCTGGGAAAGGGATAAAAGTTTAAAAAAAGAATCTGAAAAAAGATCGGAATTGATAAAAAGTGTAATTAATGATGCTGAAAAAATTAAAATTAAGCTGTTGGCAGATTACTACAGTTTACTGCCTCATACACTGGATACAGTAAGCATCAAAATGGAGAAAGTAGAGAATCTGGATTTTAATTATGCTGATTTTGATTCAGGGTTTGAATTAAGTTTGCCTTTTATAAAGGGGACAGAGCTTGTTTTAGGGAGAGGGGATAAAAATAATGAAAAAATTTTTGATGAATCAATATATTTAAATATACCTTTATTATTAAGAAAAAAGATCGAAAACAGTGAATTTAATTTTAAAGACAAAATAAATCAATATGATATATTGAAAAAAGTAAAAAGTATTTTAATAAATAATTATAATTATAGTATTTATTCAAATATTATAAAACTGGATGAAGACTTTGTAGGTAATTTTTTATTTAATGAAAAAAAGGGGTATTGCGAACATTTTGCTTCAAGTATGGCTCTTTTGGCAAGATATTTTAATATTCCCACAAGATTTGTAACAGGATATCTTGTTGTTTTGCCATCTGATAAAGATACAACGGTATGTACCGGGATGATGGCTCATGCATGGGCTGAAATTTTTTTAAAAGATCAGGGTTGGACTGTCTGGGAAGCAACTCCTCCTATGGATTATTTCGAAAGTGATATAAAAAGTTTTGACGATTTATTAAAAAATTATGACAAAAATACATTAAAACAGATCAAAGAAATGTTTAATTACAATGTACAAGTTTATGATAAAAAAATAATTAATTATTATTTTTTTATTAAATTTTTATTAATTATTTTATTTGTTGTTATTTTCTTTTCAGCTTTTTTTGTAATTATAAATTTGTTTAAAAAAGATAAATTAAAAATTAGTTTTACAG
>JAFGQB010000042.1 GCA_016935915.1 Spirochaetota bacterium | reverse complement strand
TCTTATTTTCTTATGGGCACAATAATTTTTTTTGCAGGTATTTTTTTAATTTATAAAAAAGAGATATCTTTAATGACTTTTATTAATTCTTTATTGATATTCATCATATCGCTTAGTCTTCTTTCTTTCATCTGGCTTGGCATGCTTGAGGGCACCAGCTGGATAAAATCGGGTAGATCATTTAAATTTTATGATCTTGTTGCATATCCCCATTTCAATATGTTCCCCGGTTATATAATGAACATATTTATGCAGGACTTTCACGGGCTTGTTTCAAGCACTCATGCATGGGGTAATGCAGTAAAATATGACAACAACATTTTATTAAGCGGCGGCTTTTTTTCTTCCTTATTGATATTTATTACCTTTTATCTTTACTACAGAAAGTCTGACAATAAAATCATTGACAGCACAGCATACAGAAAAAAAATATATTTCTGGATACTTTTTATCATAATGATTACAACTTTATTGGTCATGATGGGTAAATTTACTCCATTTTATTTTCTTTTTTGTCTATTAATCCCATGGGTCTTTAAATTTCCATTTGCATTCTATTTTTTATTTTATCAGGGATTCACATTTTCAATTCTAACAGGATACGGCATGGACTTTTTGACAAAGGATGAAATAAGATTGGAATTCAACAGGCATAAAATAATTTTTATATATATATCAATGGTTGTTTTATTTGTCATAATTTCTTTATTCGAGCCAGTTTACACTTATAAAGAGGGTTTTAAAACTTCTTACATGACGCTTTTTGAATTAAAAGAACTAAAATGGTTTTTAATAAACAAGATTTTAATTTTACTTTTGTTTATAACCATTGCATTAGTAATATTTTTTAACTTAAAAAAATCTTTTCACTTTATAACAATTTTAGCAGCAATTATTGTAATTGAAAGTTTTGTTTACGGTTATTTTTCCTTATATAAAAACACAATGTCTCCGAGATTATCTGAAAACAATAAATTATACAGAAGAATTTTCCAGTCACATTATAAAAGACCTCTTGATAATCCTTTATTTAAAGATATAGAAGAGCTGAAGAATTTCTTAAAGGATAAAAACCAACGTTATGCAGGTATAATTTCCACAATTGATAATCTGGCATGGTTCACAGATAAAAAATCGACATTCGGATATGACAGTAAACCCGTTCTTCCCGAAATGTATTATTTAATAAACAGCATGTCAGATAACTATCCTTATGAATTATTCATCTTAAAATACCCGATAAATGTCTTCAGAAATTTAAATATTGGATATCTCCTTACATACCAGTATCACTCCAGAAATCTTTATATAAATTATTATGACACTGAATATTCTATGAACTATGAACCAAATTATAAACCGGGTGAAAACTGGATTGAGATCTTTCCCATAGAACTGACAAAAAATAAAAATCCAGACGGTGTAAATCTTATCGCATATAAATTACTGGACACAATACCCTATTATTATTTTCAGGACAGATTTGTTCTTATAAACGGTAAAGCAGGTTTTAATATAATTAAAGATAATGATTTCAGGGAAAAACTTTATATGTCATCAGATGATTTTAACAAATATGTTAAAAACATAATCCGTCCTGATTTTGACGAGGATAAAAAGGATAAAAATAAAAAATCGAAAATCCCCGAATTTATAACTCATTTTAATAATCTTCAAAACGAAAATAAAGTCGTAAGGATCATTGAAGAAAAAGCTAACAGGGTAATCCTTGAAGTTGAAATAAAAAAACCTTCTGTTATGATACGTAATGAAAGCTTTCATAACGGATGGTCCGTATTTATTAAAGATATAAGCAAAGCCGATAAGAAAAACAAAAAAATAAAATCAAAACTATTGCATGTTAATTATATTCAGCAGGGATTTCCGATAAATCCGGGAAGATATATAGTAGAATATAAATTCTTCCCTGAAGTAATAAAAAAGGGATTAACAATTTCATTATTCATCTTTTTGCTGTTGATAATTTATTCATTATATTTATTATATATCAAAAAACAAAAATTTTAAAAATACTAAGAAATTTAATAATGTATTAAGGAATTATTATGTTTAATAATCTGATCAATTTAATCAGCGATGATAATAAAAAAACAAACAATAAAATTGAGTTCTTGGCACCGGTTGTTCTTATAATTATTATATTAATATTTTTAATGCCCATGTTTTTACAGATAGAAGGAATAAATGTCGATGATGCAGCATTTGCATCTTTTCCTAAATTAATGGCAGTAGCAAGATCTTATCAGTATGGAGAGCTTCCTTTATGGGATTTTCATGAATTTTCCGGAGGAAAACCTTTTTATATTATGCTTGAAAATCCGGCATACAATATCTTTCATTTACCGTTTTATTATATGGCAAATCTTGATGACATAGATCAGTCATTCTATGTTTTATATATAATACCTTTTTCCTTAATGGTCATATTTGCAGGCTTAGGCGCTTATATGTTTGCCAGGTTTTATTTTAAATTCAATTATCTTATATCGATATTAATGGGATTTTTATGGGCTGTTAATCCTTCTATAGGCAACTCGGTTTTATCTACCATGGATACTATGGTTTTCGCCTGCATGCCGTGGATCGTGTTTGCCATGGCGCAATTTTTTGAAACGAAAAAATGGTACTGGTGGATAACCGGGGTTTTCTCTTTTGCACTGCTTAACACTTCATATACAGTAAATTACCCGGTAAGAATTTATTTTACCATTGCATGTATGTTTCTGATATTGTCTATATGGTATATCATAAAAGATTTAAAAAATATCATAGTAACTCTTTTGGCACTTTTAATACCGATTACAGCGTTTTTTGTGACCGCGTTTGTCTGGGCGCACATACTGGAGTCGGCAAAATATAGTACCGAACAGGTAAAATTATCCTATAGTGAAATAGTAAATTTCATTCCCAACAGTGTACCTCCGGGACATCTGTTAACGCTTTTTATTCCGAATTTTAACGGATCATTGAACAATATACATGCATGGGGCGATGGTCTTTTGATACATTCAGCAGACAGGAATCTTACAGGGGGCATTTTTACAACTTTCTGCATATTGATTTCTATTATTGTTTTATATTATAACAAGGACTGGAAAATTAATATAAATAAAAAACAAAAAATATGGCTTATAATTTCACTGGCCATTAATGTATTAATGCTTTCGGTAATGATGGCCCGATATACACCTGTTTATTTCATTTTATGTAAGATTATCCCATGGATTTTTTTAATACCCCATCCTTTTTACTTTCATTTTGCGCATCATTTTGC
>JAFGQB010000267.1 GCA_016935915.1 Spirochaetota bacterium | reverse complement strand
ATTGAAATCAATATAATTTAATGCATAAAATTTTATATCATAATAATTTTCTTTAGTTAAATCTAACTTTTGAAAAATCGTTCTGAAAATATTTTTATCCATAACCATAGATGTATTGAACTTCTGCTGTAACGATAATCCTAAACTGAAATTAGTAAATCTGATAAATGTCATTATATTGCCGATACTGTAATTAAAGCCGATCTCATAACCTGTATCCGGCATATATGAGATCATATCTGAAATCCAGCCATATTTTGTTAAATTTTTACCGCTTATGGAGAGTTTATAAAGGTCAATAAGTTTAGCAGTTGTAAATGTGTTGTTGTAGTATCTTACTCCATATGTACCTAACATATTTAATCCGAATCTTGCAGGAGCTAAATAAATTCCTGCCGGATTGTAAAGCATGGCTTCCAACCCGTCAGAAACGGATGTATTGGCGCCATACCAGCTGATTGATTCTGCTGTTGTTATGTAATTTAAAGTATTTATATTGAATTTAAAAAAAATTATAAAAATTAAAGTTATTAAATATTTATAAAAATTAAAGACCAACAGTTGCCTCCCCCTCAATATTCATTTTTACTGATATTGAGGACCTTCTAGGAGTAAAAAGTATATTTCTGTTGTCAGCATAAGTTTCCAAATTAAGAAGTACATCCATAGAAACATCATTATATTGGGAAATATTGACTAGTTTGATCTTTCCGGATGATTTTCCAGTACTTGTAACATACCAGTAATTATTATATCCTGCATAATTACTGTGCTGTACAATATTGCCTGGTTCTATTTGAGTAATATATGTGTCAGGCACAGGCGTTAAAGTAGTGGATGTCAGTATTTGCTGAATAGTAACGATAAACGGTGTATTATTTTCAAAGTCATAATTAAAAATTAAGTCATTTATTCCTTCATAACTACTGTTTTCGTCTATTAATGTTACGTTTAAAAGTTCATCAAGCCCTTCGATTGGAACAGGATTAGTGATTTCGCCGACAACGCCGAAATCATCGCCTAAATCAAAGACAGCCTGTGCATGCAGAGAATATCCCGGGAATGGTATATTTGGATAATCAAGAGGTCCTGTTGCAGGGATTAGTCTTACATTAACACTGGATACATTCAGTTGATCTATATTGTTCATTGGATCATTACCGAAATTAAGGTAATAATCATATGCAGGATTTAAAAAATTGTTCGGTATATAAATTATACTGCCGTCAGCTTGAAGCTCTGGTGGATAAAATGTATAATCAATGCCTTCTATAGTTAAATTGTTTAATTCAATGTCACTGGTTCTAAAAAACGGCAATATTGTCGGATCACCAGTTAAAGTCAGCCAGATTCTAAGTGTAAATGCAGCAGTTGTGGATCGAACTCCCTTGACTAAAAAATCATCTGATCCGTTATTATCGAAATCATATTTATTCATTGTGCTAATATCAATATCCTCCGTTAAAACAGGGTATTCATTATCAACTCCTGCTAATATGGGCCATTGTGCTATATTTGGAGCTTCTGCATCAAATGTGTCAATTGAAATATCTTTGATATAATCATCAATAGAAATGTTTTTTTTAAGTATATCTATATCAAATTCCAGATCCCAGCTTGGATCTAAATTGCCTTCTGTATTAAGAGCTTGAGCTAAATCATATATTGCACAGCTGAAAAAAGGAATTATGAATATTAAAATAATTATAAAATATTTAAAAACCATATAATTCTTATTTTGCATAAATACATCTCCAATATATCATAAAAAGCTCATAATTTAATAATATTCTACATTTTTTTTTGTTATTTTAGATATGCTTAAATAATCGGCATTATGCAGTGTTATTATTTAAATTTTATAACAAAAAAATAAAAATTTCAATTTTTATAATAAATATTACAAAATAAAATTGAAATATGTTTTTATAATTTATAATAAAATAAAATTTTATTTTGACTTTATTTAATTAGAATAATATATTATTAATTCAATTATGTTTATAAAAAACAAAAAAAAAGATAAAGAAACAAGAAAATATGATATTTTATGGGATGAAGCTGATTTTTTACCATCTATACAGTTAAAATTCGGTATAAAAAGAAAGCTTTATCCTTTAACAAAGCAGTTTACTAATAAAAGGGAAACAATTTATTATGTAAATAAATATATTGAACTAAAAGGCAAATGGGAGAATTTTCCTGACTTAGGTTCAAAATTGTCGTTAAAGTTGAAAAATATTACAGATTCCTCAATCAGATTAGCAAGACTTGTATTTCCTGCGGAAAATGGTTTCGATAAATTTTTGAAATTTTCTGATATTGAAAATTTTTCATTTTTAAGAAATGGATATCAGTCATGGTCAACATCCCGAAGTTATAAGATTAAAGATAAACCTTTAAGACCGTGGCTTCAGCTTGTTTCACTGGCATCAAGCAATATGGCTAATCTACCTTCTAATACCCCGGGACTTTTGTCCAGTGATATGTTTTCCATTATCTGTGATCTTGAGACAAATAAATCTTTTTTAATCGGACAGGCAGACCCGTTTGATCAATTTTTTTATATCAAATTGTATTTTTTTAAGAAAAAGTCAGAAAAAATTAATTATTTTGAAATATTATTTGATTTTGGAAGAAAAATGATAATGCCGGGAGAAACAATTAAACTTGACAGCATTATTTTCGCTTTTGGTGAAACAAATGAATTATTAAGAAATTATTTTAGTTTCATTAATATGCAGATGAATATCGATATTCCTGAAAAAAATATAAGAGGCTGGTCTTCATGGTACTGTTTTAATAATAAAGTAACTTTTGAAAATATTACAGCTAATCTAAATATTATTAAAAAAAGAGATTTTAAATTTGACTGCATTCAATTGGATGACGGATATCAGAAATATGTAGGTGATTGGCTGGATTTAACAAGGAATTTTGACGGCAGGATGAAAGAATTGGCAGATAATATTACAAAAGCCGGTTTGAAACCTGGCATTTGGATTGCGCCATTCGCAGCAGACATAAAATCAGAATTAGTAAAAATTCATCCTGAATATATTTTAAGAAATGAGTTTGGTCACCCACTGACAGGAGGATTCAATCCTGATTGGCATGGAAAACTATTTTATGGACTGGATATTACCAACCCTAGATTTGAAGAATATTTGAGAAAAGTTATAAAAATTCTTGTTCATGAATGGGGATTTAAACTTTTGAAATTGGATTTTTTATATGCAGGCTGTTTAAGGGGAGGTACTCATCATAATTTAAATTTTTCAAGAGCTGAAGTATTAAAATACGGCATTAATGTTATTAAAGAAGAGGCAGGGGAAGATACAATTATAATTGGCTGCGGTATGCCGATAACTACAGGAATAGGTATGGTGGACATTATGAGGGTAGGTCCGGATACTGCTTCTGTTTGGAAAAAATTCAGCGGTTCATTTTTGCAGACAGCAAGCATGATCGGAACAAGAAACTCTATCAGAAATTTTATAGTAAGAAGCTGTATGAATAAATTTCTTTGGATTAATGACCCTGACTGTATTATGATCAGAGAGAAAAAAACTAAATTAACGAAGAGCCAGAGGATTACACAGATAAATGCAATTATTTTATCAGGCGGAAATTTGTTTTATAGTGATGATTTAACTGGATTATCTGATTTTGAACTTGATCTTATATATAAAATAAATGAGTTGAACAATCAATGTTATAAGGGATTTTCTATTCCTGTTGATTTAATGTACAAAGAGCTTCCTGAAATATATTATAATACTGTAGGATATTTAGCTGTATTTAATTTTAAAAATTATAAAGTTGATAAATTAATAAATCTTGAAAAAGAATTGTGCATGGCAGGAAAAGTTAAAAAGATAATTGATGTATGGACTGAAGATGAACAAATTATTAAGAATAATAAACTGGAATTAAAAAAAATGCCTCCGTTTCATTCGAGATTATTTAAGATAATCAATGAATAAAAATATATAATTAGAAATTTTTATTTAAATTAATATTTTTAATTAATTCAATACATTGCTCGAAATTATAATTTTTAATATCTTCAATTATGTTAATAGGTGTTTCCTGGTTATTTTTTTTAGTATTTATGATTGGAAATTCTTTTAATTTTATCAAAATATCTTCTGATGCAATGTTATTATTTAATAAATAATAACCTAATGGAGTTTCTTTTAATTGTATTCTTTCACCATTGGTATTGTAAACAAAATCAGACATATCATACATAGCCATTGTATGGCTGCTCGAAAAATGATATGTTCTTTTAGCTTTTTCTATTAAATCCATGTCTTTATATTTTTCTTCATCATAAAATTTTAAATATTTATCATTTTTTATTTCATTTGCTATAGAGTAATTGATGTCTTGAAACTTTATTTTATTGTTTTTAAATTTTATAACAATTATAAATATATTACTGTTGTCATCATAACGTAAAAAAATTGCCGGAAGGTCATAATTAATAATGTACATATCATAAAGCTTTTTTATGGTTTGTCCGCAAATTTTATAAAAATCTTTATCATCAACAAAAGTATTGAAAAGCTCTTCAGGTGTAATGTTTAATTTTAAAATTGCCTCAAATGATCCGATTAATTTCGGGGAATTAATATCAATATTGAAATAATCTTCAATTTTTTTTGACATTAGTGGATATTTTTTGATTTCTTCAGGCCCGTATATTGCAAATCTATATTGTGAAGCATAATGATCTAAAATTAATGC
The DNA here is from genome assembly GCA_016935915.1 of Spirochaetota bacterium. Taxonomy (GTDB): domain Bacteria; phylum Spirochaetota; class GWE2-31-10; order GWE2-31-10; family JAFGQB01; genus JAFGQB01. The sequence continues at coordinate 18,048 of JAFGQB010000267.1, read as the reverse complement.
ATTCTTAATAAATAATTGTCCGTTTAAATTAGCCATGAAAATTACATCAGAATAAGGTAATATTCCTTTTAATATTGCTTTTTCATAAGAAATTTTATTAGTTTCTGGTCTAACATAAATCACAGAAACAGGATTAATATTTTCAAAGTCATAATTATATTCAATTATTATATCAGGAAATATTTGATCAATCTTTTTGTTAAAATTTTCATACACGAAATAATTATAAAATTTTTATTTAAAAAGATAAATAAAATTATAAATTATAAATAATTATTATGAATATTAATTTAAAAAGGAACGGATTTTAACCGTTCCCTTTTTAATTTTGGCTATGTCTAATTTTTTAAAATTAAGCATTAAGAAGCTGTAAGACTGTTTGAGGCTTTGTGTTTGCCTGCGCCAGCATTGCCATTGAAGATTGAACAAGTATCTGGAATTTACTTACAGTAACCATTTCTGCAGCCATATCAGTATCTCTAATAACTGATTCTGCATTCTGGAGATTTTCAGCTCCGTTTAACAGACCAACTATTGCATGTTCAAGTCTGTTCTGATATGCACCCAAATCGGCTCTTTGCTTATTGATCAGTCTCAAAGCTTTATCGAGAGAACCGATTGATGCATTTGCTTTTTCCGGAGTTGATAAAGAAATAAATGTTGCTGCATGAGGCAGACCTGTAGGATTTTTTAATCTTAAACCCTGGGCTGTCATTGTTCCGATATAAGCTCTTTCTCTCTGATCCATATTAGCACCTATATGGAACCACATACTTGAAGTTACAACATTAATCCCTTCTTCTCTTGCAAATCGTCCTGTTAACATGTTCATGCCGTTAAACTGTGCATGAGATGCGATTCTGTCCACTTCATCGATTAACTGGCTTACTTCTACCTGAATCATCATTCTGTCTTCAGTAGAATAGATACCATTTGATGCCTGGATAGCAAGTTCTCTTACCCTCTGGATAATATCCTGAGTTTCCTGAAGATAACCTTCAGCTGTCTGAATAAAAGAAATGCCATCTTCAGCATTTTTTTCGGCTCTTAATAAACCTCTGATTTGTGATCGCATTTTTTCGGATACTGCAAGACCAGATGCATCATCCCCAGCTCTGTTGATTCTGATACCAGAAGCTACTTTTTCATAACTTTTGGAAAGTCCTCTGTCATTGAATTTCACCCTGTCGTTGGTGAACATGGCAGTAATATTGTGATTAATTATCATTCGAATCCTCCTTGATTCTAAAGATGAGGAGATATCCTTATCTCCTTTTTTACTAAATTTAAATTCGGTATAGTTTTTTAAATCTTAAATAGAATTTATAAAAAGATTTAGAAATAATTTATTTGTTTCTTTAATTGCTAATTAATTATTTAAAAGATGATAAAATATAATAAAAATAAATTTAGCTAATTTTTACTTTAAATTTTTAAAATTTATTATTATAATACATAAAACAATGTTTTTTAGTGATGTTTATTTAAATTGTTTTTTTGATAAAAATTATATAAAATTTTAAGGATTTAAAATTGGATCATAAAATTAATTTTAAAATCGAGAAAAAGAGTTATGCGAAAGACAGTGTTATTATATTACAGGGATCTTCAACTAAATGTATATATTTTTTGCATAAAGGTTCAATTGAAATAAAAAGACTCGGAGATAATGTAACAGGATTATCCGAATCACAGGTAATAGAAAAAAGTAAAAGAGTAGGTGTAATTGAAGCGCCTTCAATTTTTGGTATAATAAATATAATAAATTCCAAAGACCATGACAGCTCTTATGTCGCTTTATCGGATTCATTAATAACAAAATATATTATTCCTACTAATGATTTCATAAGTTTTTTTGAATCAAATCCGCCTATAGCTTTAAATGTTTTACTGACTTTACAGGAGCATGCTGGTAAAAGATTGATAAATTTAAAAAAGTATGTTGATTATTTAGGATTAATAGATAAATTTACAGATAATTTTAAGCTTTTATATTTAATTGTCAACGGAATTAAAAAAGATCCATTATATGACAAATACATTAAAAACGGTGGAATTTTACCATCTCTGATAGATTCAACTTTTTTAAAAAATGATTATTCAACAATTTTAGGGAAAAATTATGTTGACAAATCCTATAATCCTTATGAAAAATTTGACGGACGTCAGATAAAATTTTTTAACAATCTATTGAAGAGTAAATCAGGATATTTCATCTCAATAATTTCTCATGACAATCATGTTTTTTTATATATGTTTGAAACATTAACAACTCTTTTAAATTTAATTGACATTGATACTGAAAAATTAGCTTCGACAGTTGAACAAAAATTGAGTTATTTTTTTCTGGACAAAAATTCACCTTTTAATCTTTTATATTCAATATCTGATAAAATAAAAAACAATAAAAATATTGATGGTTCAATTACAAACACTATTGTATCTATCTGCAGAAATATTGATCTGATAAATAAACAGCTCGGCGGAAAAGAGCATATTGAAGTATTTTCAAAATATGATGTATTAAGTACAAAAGAAGGCACTTTAAGTTTTGTTTCCAGAGCTGGGCCTATTGTTCAGAAATCTGGTCTTATTCAAGAACCTCTGGGCAGGTTTCAGATAATGCTTGCTGATTCTAGCAGAAAAATAATAGCTTATTCAACATTAAAGCATGAAGATAAAGAAAGAATATTAAAGAACTTAAGCAGGATGAGAAAAATTAATTATGAAGATTTGACATCAGGTGAAAACAGAAAAATAATCAGAAATTTACAGACTGATTTTTTTGAGTTATATCAAAATATATTTTTAAAAGCTATTAAAGAAACAAATATACCTCAGCATATTTTACTCTTTTTATATTTCGCTTATATTGATGAAAGATTAATAACGGAAAAACAGCTTGAATTTCTGTATAATTCAATGAATTTATTAACAACAGGACAGAATACATTAATGCCTATTATAACTTTGTTTGATTATTTAAAATTAATTTATAACAAAGAGGAAGAGCCGAGTTTGTCAGAAAGAGGAGAATTTAGAAAAATAGTTAATAAAAATTTCGGTAGAGCAAATAAAATTGTAGAAGATACTCCTTTAGGAAGGCTTGAATATGAAATACTATATATGGCTACAAATGTAATGAGAATAACCAGTGATAATATGAGAGCTTATATTCCTTATTTAACTGATAAGACAATAAGAGGTTCTATACATAATCTTTTTGTTTCACCAAAAAAACTTGATGCATATGTAAAGAAAATATTGTCCATTGATTACTCATTGTTTTTTAGAGAATTGACATGGAAGATACCCGGCAAGAGCGAATTAATACAAAAGGAAATATATCCTTATTTTATTTTATTGCCTAATACAGGTCCTAGGGTACAGATGTGGCAGGAAATGGTATATAATAACAGATCAAGCAGAGCAAGGTTTTTTCTTCCTGTGATTTTTAATGGTGATCTTGAAAAAAGTTTGATTTTTTCATGCGGTCATTTCAGGTGGAATTTAAATAAAGCAGTAGTCAGTAACTGGATGGATCCGGTAGAGGGCGGATTAACTGGTGCATATTATGATTATGAACAGTCTTATAAGAAAATACCAGATCTAACAGAAGAGGCAAAAGATAGAATCAAAAAACAGATTAAATCAATAAAAATAGATAGGAACAGATTTGCAACTGATTATCATGAATGGATAGTAATTGAAAGTCAGGGCAATCCAAAATTAAACAAAATATTACGTAAAATTTTTTATAGATATGTACCGTTTTCAAAAGAGATTAGGGCAAATATATCGAAACTTCCTGTTTATACTGATCTTGACAGGAAATACGAGATAATAAGAGACAGAGAATTTAAAAGACTGGAAGCAAAGTATAAAAAATATAAAGAGGGTGATAATCTTCCTGAAGATTTACGGGCGTATCTGGAAATGTTCAGTAAATAGCTTGATTGTCAAAAAATAAATTAACAAATTTTTAATTTAAAAACGGTATGGTAAATCCATGAAATTTTATTTGGAAATAGTCTGATATTGACAAATATTTAAGATTGTTTAATTCTTTTGAATTTATATGAAGTCTTGCAAAATATGTAAAATTATTTTTTATTTTTAATTTTTTATTTTCATTATCCACAAATAATTCTTTTAATTCTTTTTTGTTTATTAAGGTGTCAGGATTAATTATTGCATATCCCAGCTTTTGATATTCCCCGTTATCTTTTAAATACAACCAGATTTCAATGAAATCTATACTTTTAATATCAAAAATATTTAGTTTTAAATATTCTTTTTCATCATAAATTATAAAAGGTATAGGTATACCGTAATTTACTCCGTTAAAGTTATTTAAATAATCAATCATTTTTATATTTTTTTGATAAACTCCATAACTATCAAAATTTATTTGTAGAATATAATTTCCGTTATAAAGAAAATTTTTATTTTTTTCATAAATAACCGCATTTGCTTTTATAAAATCCCCTTCTATAAGCCATGGAATATCCCAGAAGAAATCATGGGCAGGAGGTATAAATCTTATCCATTTTAAATTTTTACAGTTGCTTATATCAATATTAATATTTAAACTTACATTTAATTTGTTTTCGATATATTGAGAAATGACAGGGCCGATTGTTATATTCTCTATAAAAGGGAATTCTTTATTTAAAATTTCGCCATTAATCTCTTTTATTTCATTATTTATTGTTGTTTTGATGTTATATTTTAATTTATTATAACTTAATTTACTTATAAAAAAATCATTTATTAATAATGAATTATTGCTGTCTATTTTTGGTTTTATGTTTTTTTTATTTAACAGAATTTTATCATTTTCATCTGAAATAGTATAATTTAATTGGTTTAAGTTGTCATTCCTCTTAAGTTTTATAATCAAATTATAAGTAATATTTTTAATATCGTTTTTATTTTCACTTTCTGTATAATAAGAAAAATCAATTAATGTTAGATAAGTATCTTTTTCAATAAGATTATTTTTATCATTTGTCTCTTTCTTTATCCTGTCGCCGGAAACACAGTTGATTAAAAAAACAAAAAAAAGGGGGATATATATTTTTTTCAGCATATTAATAATTATATTTAAGTTATAATAAACTATGCTATAAAAGTTTTAAATTTGTCAAACATTTTTAATTTTTTTTAAACTTCTTTTAATGCTACATTTATTTCGAGTTTACTGTTTAAAAGTTCTAGAGGAACGATTAATGATTCTATTTTATTATCTGAAATTCTAAGATTATCTCCGATAAAAATAGCCGGGGGTGTTATATCAAATGTATAACCACTGCTGTGAAGTTTAGTTGCTGCAGCAGCAACAATCATATTTGCTAATTCGGTCAATGTTGAATTTGCAAGTTCATCAAAATTTTTTATCTCTTCATTATTCATGATGGATGCAATTTTTAAACCAAGATCCTGCGTCATATCAATTAAAACTCTTCCAGTAGCCTGTCCTGTAATACCTACAATTAAAACTAAACCCAGCATTGGTTTAATATTTGATCGTAAAGTTAATTCCCCTTTATTTATTTCATTAGTTACGGTTGTTCTTAAAATATCCATTGCTGAATCAACAAATGGATTTATATATTCAAGCCTCATGAAAATTATCCTTTAATTCTTTTGTAAAGAGTTAAATTTTTATTATTGATTTTTGATAGTCCATTAGATTTTCCTAGTTGTTCATTGTCGCCTATGATAATAACACCGCCCTCAATTAATTGTTTTGTGACTTCTTTGATAAAATTCTCATATTCAGAATTAGAAAAATATATGGATAAATCTCTGGCTAATATTAAATCAAAAGTTTTATGATAAGAAGAAATGTTTCTTGCGTCATGAAATTCAAAATAAATTTTAGAATTAATTTCTTTTTTGATTTTATATAGATTATTGTCAATTTTCATGAAATATTTATTAATATTTATCCATGAAGGTATTTCTTTTTTTTCACATTCCAGACCGCTTGCTTTACTTATTGTCGAGAGATTTGAATCCGCAGCGGTCATCTTAATAATCGAATCTTCAAAAAAGTCCTGTAAAATAAAATATACACTGAACGCTTCATATCCACCGCCGCATCCTACTATAAGAACTCTAACTTCTTCTGAACAGATATTTTTTAATTCATTTAAAACTGTATCTTTAAAATGATTTACATAAGGCTGATTCCAGAATTCTCCGTTGTGATTTGAATAAAAATTGTTCATGATTTTTTGAGCAGTGACATTGTCCAATGATGTGAGCTCTTTTATGTTTTTATCGGCAATGTATTCTTTATATAAATTCCTGATTTTTAATTTATTTACATCATTTATATGTATACTGTTCAATTCTTCCAGCTGGTTGCAGAAATGAATAAAATAATCTTCTGAAAAATCAGCAACTTGCTGAAGAACTTCTCTTTTTGCGGTGGTTTTATCTGAAAATATTGCATCAGTGTCAAAAATAACATATAATCTTTGATTGATTTCTGCAACTCCTTTAATAAATTTTTCATTAATTGTTCCAAGCAATGGACTGGGAGGCTGTATGTCTTTTTTTCTTAATGGAATTACTCTTTGAATTTCATTAACTATTAATCCCAATTTTAAATTGTCAAGTTTAATCACTATAATGGGAAGTATTTTATTTTTATCAATGGTTTTATCATCAGTTTTCTCTTCTTCAAGATGAAACATTGTTTCACAATCTATAATTGAGATAATTTCTCCTCTTAGATTTAATACACCTTTTACAAAATTAAGGGTATTTGGTACTCTTGTTATATCGTTTCTCCTGATCTTTTTGATTTCTTTTACATTCATAATATCAATACCGAAATATTCTTTTCCCAATTTAAATGAAACAATTTTAAAATCATATTCTATTATTTCTTTCTTTTTATTATAACTTTCTTTATAATCTTTTTGATATTCTAAAATATTTTTAAAGTCCATTTTTTCCAGGTTAACTTCCATAATTTACTCCATTATTTTTTTGTTCTGGCTTCTTCTTCAATCTTTAAGCCTAATTCTATTAATTGCGTGATATCTAATATTAAGCTTACAGTTCCGTCTCCCAGTATTGTAGCACCTGATATTCCCGGTGTGTTTGTATATTTATCTTTTAATGGTTTTATTACTATGTCTTCTTCACCTACTATAGAATCAACGAGCAGTGCGATTTTTTTATCCTGTGTGCCTACTATAACTACAAAATAATAATCGTTTTTTATATCTTCTCCGGATTTAAAAAGTCTATTAATTCTCAATAATGATAATACCTCATTTCTGATGTTTACAACTTCATAATTATCAATTAATTTTATTTCATCTTTTTTTATTCTTATACTTTCTAAAACCGATGAAATCGGTATAGAATATATTTCGTTATATACTTTAACCAGCAGCCCCTGTATTATTGCTAATGTCAACGGTATATTTATTGTAAAAATAGTTCCCATTCCCAATTCTGAATTTACTTTTATTGTGCCGTTGAGCTTCTCAATGTTTTTGCGCACAACATCCAAGCCGACGCCTCTTCCTGATATTGAAGTTACTTTATCTGCAGTGGAAAATCCCGGCTCAAAAAGTAAATTATAAGCATCCTGATCTTTTAATGCTGTATCCTTGTCAATTATTCCCTTTTCTATTGCTCTATTTTTAATTTTTTCTAAATCAATACCTTTGCCGTCGTCGGAAATGCTGATATTTATGATGTTCCCCTGACTTACAGCAGACAATTCGAGATTTGCAGGTATCGGCTTGTTTATTTTTTTTCTTTCGTCATTTCTTTCTATACCATGGTCAATTGCATTTCTGACAATATGAATTAATGGGTCCATCAGAAAATCGATCATTGCCTTATCTATTTCAGTATCTTCTCCCTGAATATTTAACTGAATATCCTTATTCAGATCTCTGCAAAGGTCCCTGATCATTCTTGGAAATCTGGAAAAAATTTGTTGGATCGGAACCATTCTTACATGCATGACGCCTTCCTGAAGAGAAGAAGATATTCTGTCAAGATTTATATTATTTGATTTATATTTGGTGATTATTGATTTCAATTGATTTACAATATTATCAAATTTATTGTTCAGGTTTTTAAAATATTGCTGGAATTCAGCTTTTAATTCTTCAATTTTTAATTCATTTTTATCTGATTCTAATATATAGGGTATTTTATCGAAGATTTCCTTTAAATTATCTTTATATTCATTGTTTGTTAAATATGAATTTTCCAGTAAATCATTTAATTGATTGGAAATTTGATTGTAGCTTGATTTGTTTATTACTATTTCTGAAACCAAATTTAAAAGTATATCGATTTTTTGAGAGTCTACTCTTAAAATTGATGAAGTTTTCAGTTCTTTGATCTCTTCCTTTTCTTTTTGTGAAAATTTTTCTTCGATATATTTGGTTTTTTGTTCTTCTATGAGGTTATTTATTTCATCATCTTCCGATTCATCTCCGTTTAATTCTTCTTTTATGTTTTTTTTAACATTTTCTATTATATCTTTTTTTATATCCTCAATTTTTTCTTCAATTGTATCATGGGGTTTACTTATACTGTCTTTTTTTTTGATTTCGCTTGAGATTTTTAAATTTTTATCATCTAAAGGCATTATTATTACCTTTTCCGTTGCATCCGGTATGGTAGCATAATCTCTGATATCCTCTATATTTAATTTTGAAGCGATTATGTACATTATTTCCTTGTGAAATGCATCAGAATAAATTTCTTCAAATTCGGGCACTGTTTTTAAAACTGTTGATATTTCTCTTAATGAAGTAAATATTTGAATCCCGCCTACTGTTCTCATAGGATTTGTTTCATCCAGTACAATTAAAACTTTATACAGGGGCAGTCTGTCATGATTTGCATCATTTAATTCAATGATATCATATTCACTTAATTTGAATTTTGGATTTTTTAAAATATTTTCTTCATCCGGTGATGTCTCTTCGCTTTTTTCCCCTTTTTTTGTTTCTTTGTCTTTCGCTTTTGCATTGCCTAAACTTTTCAGGTTGTTCAAGACCTTTGAATAATTTTTTTTATATACTGTACCATTATTTCTTGAATTAACCATATTTTTTATTATATCCAAGGTACTTAATAATATATCAATAATTTTTGAGTTAAGTTTAATCTCGTTGTTTCTTATTTGATCCATTGCATCTTCTAGTGTATGTGTGATTGTTGTTATTTCTTCCATACTGACCGAAGCGGAATTTCCTTTTAAAGTATGTGCTGCTCTGAAAATTGCATCAATTGCATTTTTATCTTTTGAGTTTTTTTCCAATACAAGCAGGTTTTCTTCCATTATATCTATTTGAACGTAAGCTTCATCAAAAAAATCTTTTAACAAACCCTCGTCTAAAAAATCGCTCATTTATGACTCCTTAACAGGATTAATGGAATTTTATGATCTTGTTTTATTTTAAACTTTAATTATTAAAAACCTGACAGTTTATATGAAAAATTCAATATAAATTCCATTAATATACAAATAAAATTCTATTATTATATAAAATTATCGATAATAATTTAGTTGATGTCAAGGAATAAATTATTAATTAAATTTTTATAAAAATTTTTTATTTGCAAATAAATTTAAAACATTGGATAATAAACATAATAATATCATGAACTGTTATTATTATAAGCAGGTAAATTAAATTGGACAAAATAACATTCTGTCTATTATTAACTAACCAGAACAATACATTGCTCTTATCAAAAATTTTATTGAATTTAGGCATTGTTTCCTATATCGCGTTTGATAATGACTCTGCACTTGATATATTAAATAAAAAAAGTATTAATTTTTTATTTGTTGATCTGGATTTTTCAAATAATTTAAGTTTTGAATTATTAAAGAAATTAAAAGAAAATGATAAATTTTCATCATTATTTATAATAGTAACTTCTTTTAATGTAAAAGAAATATTTTTAAAAAAATTACAGGAATATAATATTGTCAGCTTTATAGCAAAGCCGTTCTATAAAGAGCAAATTGAAGAAAAAATAAACAGTATTATAAATAAAGTTAAAGGTCATTATTTAAGAAGAGAACATATCAGAATTATACCTGAAAATGATGAATTTATGAGAGCAAGCTTTAAACTTAAAAATAATAAATCCATTTCAGGCAAGCTTGTTAATTTATCCATGGGCGGTTTTGCGTTAATGCTTTATATAAATTACAATGATGAAGAATTGGGGAGAGGAAAACTCATTGAACATATTAATTTTATTGCTGATAATAGAGAAATAGATGTAGATGCTAAAATAATAAATAAAAAGGATAAATTAATTGCTTTTCAATTTACTCATTTTTACAATGATTCATATAAGAATCTTTCAAAATATATTATTAAAAAGATTTCAGTATAATGTTATTAATTATAAAAAATATTCAAATTAATAATGTTATAATACGAAAATAAATATAAATATTTTACAATGACAGTTGTTCAAATTGTATTTATATATTTGAAACCATTTATTGTAATTTGTTTATTTAAAGGAGCTTATTTTGATAAGCACTAGGGTTAAAGAATTAATAATAAATTTTTTGGTCATATTTTGTGTAATTATAGTTTTGGTGACAATTAATTTTAAAATATATGATTTTAATGGATTTTCAAGGTATTTTGATAATAAATTATATAAGTTTTTTAAAAAAAAGGATATAAGTAAATTTGAAGATAAAGATAAGTATTATTTAATAAATATTAAAAATAAATTAGAATCAAGAGAATTCTTATATATACTTCAAGCATTAATTGAAAATGGATCACAAAGCATTATAATTGATTTAAATTCCAACTTTTTAAAAGATGAAATATTTGTATCTAATATTGAAAAAATTATCAATGAAAGAGATAATATTTTTGGCTTGATACCTTTAAAAAATAAAAAAGGCATATCTATTAACTATTCTGAATATTCTAATGATATAAATTTTGAAAAAAATTTGATGAATTTTAAACAAATCGATAAATATGCATTATTTTTATCAAATTATAAGAATAAACTGAATAATTCAATATTATTTAACATTAGATCAGATAAAGTTGGTTTTATAAATGATGAATATAATTATTTAGACAGCAATAATATTGATTTTATTTATAAATTCAATGACAGATATTTAGTTTCATTGCCTTTTTTGTTTAATTTTTACAAAAGAGATTTTAAGATTGAAGATATTCGTTTTGGATATTTAAAATTTTTAATTTACAATGTAAATTTTTATTATGATCAAAAAGGAAGATTAACTTATATACATGACTTGAATAATATCTTTTATAATTTTATTGATTTTTCTGATTTTGAGAAATCTCTTCAATCCAGAATTGATGCTATGGATTTACTGACTGAGCTGGATTTAATTGACATTAATATAAAAAATGAAGATTTTTTTGAAAAAGAAAAAAATATTATTAATAATATTTATAATTTTGAAGAATTAAAAAATGAGGAAAAAAATAATAAATTGAATGAAGCAAAAAAATTAGCAACCTTATGGAATGGGTATAAAAAAGCTAATTCTGATAAATTTAAAAACAGCATAATTTTCATTTCAGATAATAATTCTTTATGGATTAATAATTTTATCCATCAGAAGCGGATAATATCGATGAATATAAATTTATTTAGAATTCCTGTTGAAATTATTTTAATTTCAATGATATTTTTATTTTTATTTATAATATTATTATTTTTAAATAGAAAAGTTATTACCTTTTATATAGTTTTTTTTACTGTTGTATTTTTATTTTTAAATATTGCGCTTTTTTTTATTTTAAGAATTTTTTTAAATATTGATTTTCCACTTTCTGCTTTGATTATAACTTTAGCTGTGACATTAATTACCGGATTTCTATTAAAAATGATTGATTCAAATATATGGCTTTTTGATTTAAGATTAATTTTTAAAGATCGAATTTCAAAAAATTATGCATTAAAAATAATTGATCTTTTAAAAAGTAAAAAATGGTCTTTTGCTCAAAAAGAGCATTTGTGTACATTTCTAGATATTGATTTAACTGATATTTTAAATATAAAAATTAATGAGGATTATGTTGATTTAATAAGCAAATTAAATACTGATATAAGTGATTTTATAAAAAATAGATACGGAATTATAAATGAATTTAAGAATACAAGTAAAATAGCTTTTTTTGGGAATCCCAGGGTAACAAAAAACCATGCCTATGATGCGGTTGAATGTGCAAGAGAAATTTTTCAAAAAATAAATCCGACATTTATTGAAAAAAACAACTTCACAATTGCTGTTCATTCCAAAAACGAGTGGTTTAAGCTTTTAAACAGCGAGTTTGGTAAAAATTATATATACATCGGACAGTCTGAAAATATTTTGCAGGGATTGCAAAAATATGCAAAAAAATTCAATATTAAAATAATAATTACTGATATAGTATACAAATTGTGCAATTTAAATTTGCCGGTCAGAATGCTGGATAAAGTTAGAATAACTGATATTAATAAGACTTTCAGATTATTTGAATTGTTAACTAAGGATGAATATCAGGCAAAAGAGGAGTTTATAAATTATTTTCATGCAGGCTTAAAACTGTTTGAAAATAAAAAATGGAATGATTCCAATAAATATTTTAAGCAATGTCTTAAAATTGATGAAAATGATATACCTTCAAAGATTTATATTGAGAGATGCCGAGAGTATGCATATGTTGAACCTTTAGACAACTGGGATGGTGTTTTTGAAATTGATATATATTCTTAAAATTTATTAAATCTCTGTGTTCTTTAGTGTACTTGAGTGGTTTCATAAAAACTTATGGGGCAGACCAGTAATGAATATAATAAATTGAAATTATTTTATTGTTGTTTTTTTATTTAATTGTGGCTATAATTAATTGTATTGTCTATTTTTTCGGAGGAAATGCATGAAATTTATAAAAATATTAGCATTACTAATTTTATCCATTCTATTTTTAAATTGTTTAAAAAATAAAATAGAGAGCGATAAAGAGGAAATTACTTCCAATGTTAACGATTGTCTTGTAACTTTTATAACAGGTAAGGCTTCTATTATTGACGAATCAGATAAATGGTTATATGAAATAAAAGCGGGTGACTTGCTAACTGAAAATGATATTCTTAAAACGGAAAAAGAATCTACTGTTGAACTTCAGATAGGGAAAAATTCAATTATAAGAATTAAGGAAAGTTCGAAGGTTAAAATTTTATCGTTATTTAATGATCAGAAAACAACAAATACAAAAGTGAATCTTGAATTCGGCAAAATTTATGCAAAATCTGAAAAACTTAATACAGGTTCTATATTTGAGATTCAGACAAAATCAATTACCGCAGGTGTCAGAGGTACAGAATTCATTGTCTATGTTCCTGAAAAGGACAGAGTAATTGTAGCAGTGAATGAAGGAAAAGTTACTGTTGAGAAAAACATCAAATTGAATGAGATTAATAATTTAAAAATTATAAATACCCAATTAGCAGAAAAGATTGAGAATTCTGTAAAATCGGACATTATTTTGAAAGAAAATGAAAAAGTTGAGATTGATAATAAAACTGTTGAAGATTACGGGAAAAAGGTTGACGGTAAAATAACTGAAATAATTGACAATCTGGTTAAAAATAAGGATTCAGTAGAAAAAATAAATTCAGTTATAGCAGAGGCTCAAAAAGTTACTGTTTCGGCAATAAAGTCAGAAAGCAATAAGATCATGACAAAAGGGAAGATAACGGAAAAAGAATGGGAAATACAATTTGATAAAAAAGAATTCAATGAAATGAATATAAAACAGACTGAAGAAAAAAAGCCAATGGAAAATACTTCAGAAAAAGAAGAAAAAAAGGCAGAGAAAAAAGATGATAAATCAGAAGCTGCAAAAGTTGAAAAAGAATCAAAAGAAGAAGAAAGAGAAGCTATTAATATTATTGAAAAATTACCAAAATCTCTTGAAACAACTTTTTCTGAAAAAGCAACTTCTATAACAACAAACGGCAGAAATGTATTAGTTGCCAATGATGTTGATAACACCATATATTGTGTCAATCCTGCTGATGGAAGTATAATCTGGAAATTCAGAGATGAAAAATTGACAAAGATTCAGAGCTCTGCGATTGGTTATAAAAACAGCATTATAATAGCTTCTTACAGCGATATATTTGTATTAAGCGGTCAGGGAAAATTAATTCTTAACAGGTCAATTTCCAATGGTCCTTCATTTTGGGCTAATCCTATTTTATTTGGTAATTTTGCATTGATCCCAACAGCCAGAACCATTTATTATTATAATGGTACGGCTATTGAACAGCTTGATGAAAGTGTTTTTCCGGCAGCAAATTCACAGCTTTATATATCATCAAATGATCCAAATTTTATTTATATCGTCGAATCACTTAGCAAAATAGTGAAAGTTTTTGATTTTACTAAAAAAGAATTAATCTGGACTTCAGATAATCTTAATGACATTTCTTTTTCACATGCAGTTAGATCAGGTCAATATCTTGTTGCATCAGATATTTCATCTTATGTTTACAGGTTCAATTTCATTAATAAAGATACAAAACCTGAAATCCTGAATGTCAGTACAGGAATAATTTCAGATATTGTTTCAATTGGAAGTTCAGTTTATTTCATCGGCAAAAACGGCTGGCTTTACAAATTAAATGTAAATACATTTAATTCTGCGCTAAAAATAGTTAAACTTGATGATAAACCTGATCAGGATAAATACTTAATTAAAAAATTGGTGAAAAAGGGAAGCAAACTTTATTATGCCTGCGACAATGGGTCATTGTTTATCTATGACACAAAAGCAGGCAGCCATGAATTTGTTAAATCTCAAAAAAGCATGACTGTTCCGCTTGTCAGTTCACCTGTAATCATTAACGATAATATTTATGTCTATGATATGGATTCAAATCTATATGTTAAAAAAGAGATTTTTAAATAAATAATTGTTATAATATTATAATATAATTTATATTCTGGTCGATATAAGAATTAGATAATTTAAGGGATTATTATGAAAAAATTTTCTATTGCCGTTTTATTATTTTTATTTAATTTGTATATCGTTTTTTGTGCCTCGGTCAATGTCGATGAATTGAAAATATTGGCTGATACTCATTTTAATATGGTTAATAAAAGCATAGAAAACAATACATATTTCAAATTCATCTCTTCATTTGACGGCGGTTATAAATTTGCCGCTAAAATCGCATTTGAAGCAAATGTAAAAGAGCTTGAAAAAAATTACTATGATGCTACCAGTGATTTTTACAACAAGGTATTTATGCTTTTCAGGTCAGCAGAAGTTACTGCACGCAACCTTATTGATTCTCATTTTGATCTAACCTTTTGGACAGGTACTTATAAATATCTGGGTTCAGGCAATAAATATAAAGGTTATATGTATTATCCTGAGTCAGTTGATAAGGATTATGAAGGTTTTTACAGATTAAGGGGGACCGGTATTACTTCCATGCTTAAATTTTGGGAGGAGAAATTCAGGGCAGAGATCCATTTTTATGAAAATACTAATTTCGTTTCTAGTAAAAGACCTGATGCTTTTTATTATTTTTCAGTTGACGGACAGGTTGGACTTTATTTTAAGGATTTTCCATGGGAAAATGAATTTTTTAATCTTTTTGTAGAGCTTTATGGAGGTATAACTTTTCCTGTAGCAAAGGGTATACGCGCAAAAGCTGGATTGTCGTTCGGAGTAGGCAATCAGTTCCTTGATTTTTTTATTACAGGGGGTCTGCCTAAGATTGATTCTGCTATTGATCAGCTTACTTTTCATCATGTTTTCATAGCTTCTGATTTTCATTTTAAACTATTTGTTACCGATCATATAATTTCTTTTTTAACAAGACCTTTGTATTTCAATGAAAAAGAATATAATGAAAACAATGTTGATTTTGATATAAATTACAGGTTCAATGTAGCTGTTGCGGATTTTCCGATAAACGGCGGATTTGTAGTGAATTTTCAGTATAATCTCTATGATCCCGATGATTCATGGCATCTTTATTTGAATTCCTTCATGGATATAGTTTATTCGGGAGTTATCTGGAAAATTTCTGCTCATTATGATTTTTCAAGAATCTATTTCGGTAATCTGTACGGCAATCCGGATTTTTATCTTTCTGGTTTAAAGATCATTGTTGGAGCTTCAACAAGTTTTTAACAGCATTTTATGGCGTTATATTCCATAAAATAGCATAATCAACCCTTGCTTTTGTATAAGCCAGAAATAAAAAGTAACTGCCTGTTTTAAAAGAGAATATTTCAGGATTTTTACCAGTGGCATCAGGATAGTAAAACCATTGATTTTGCTTAGCCTGTTCTGGGAACTGCCAGTAACAGCTGTAATTATCTGGTAATACACTGACAAAAGTGGTAATTCCGTTTTCCTTTAAATTTTCCATTATGCTGCAGGGTTTTTATTCCATTCTTTACTTATTTCCATTCTGGAAATTGTGGAATTTGATCCGTTTAAAAAACATACTTTCGGATTGTTATCGTTCTTTTCTGCCAATATATAATATTCGATTGAGCCGTCAACTCCGATTACAAAACAGTAAGTTTTATCAGCTTCCACTGTACATAGTTGAGGATTTTTTTTATCGGTTGACCAGAAATGAAAAGTTTTTTCTGTTGATAGTTTAAAGTAGAATATATGTTTACCGAAGTTATTTGATGAGAGTATTCTGGTAGGTGTATATGGTTTTAATCCGTTAAAATAAAAAATAGGTTTACTGTCCTCTCCAAGCTGGAAGTCCAGATCTTCAGAATAAAGATTTACGCAAAAAAGTTTCGCAGAACCTGCAAAAGCAGTCATATTTGAAGTTAAAATAATAATTATTAAAATTATAAATCTTGGTTTCATTTTGTTACTCCTTCCATTGATTATTATATTTATTTTGTTTTGCTTAAACAAGATTTTATTAATTTTTAATAAATTTTTAAAAAAATATTGATTTTTTTATTTTCTCTGTTATTATGTAATTATTAAAAAGTTTTTAAAAAAGGTTATGTAAAATGTTAGGTTTAAAAATTCACAAAAAAGATTTTTATCAGGATATTTATCATTTTTTAATAAGTTCAATCGATGATTCGGGTATAATTAAAGATTTTTACCGCAAAAAAGTGCATGATATACTTATTAATTGTGAAATGACTGACAGAAATAATGTATTTTTCCGGTCAGCACTTGCGCCCCAAAAAAAAGATCAAGAATCAATAGTCTGCGGCATAAACAAGTCTATAAAAGATATATTAATGAAATCAGCATATCAGGACATAAAATGGACTTTTGCCGGCACAAGCTTGTCAATGACTAATATCACTAAGGACAATCTGGGAAATAACAGTATATTATATGATGATCTTTTACCTGCTGTATTAAAGAATAAAAATAAAAAAAAGACAAATGATAAAATAGTTTGCATTTACCCTGACGGATCTTGCTCTTATGGTAAATATATGAAAGTTAAAATCACATATAAAAATCTGGAAGATAATTCGGGTTTTGACTGGTGCAAAGGATATTCATTTGAAAATAAGGTCAAAAACAAAAAGTGGAATGCCGGTTTTAATCATAAAGGAATCTGGGAGATGAAAAAATTTAATCATAATTTTTTATTGAAGCCGGACCGTATGCATGAGTATGATATCAATGATGAAGATTTTATTTTTTTGATAACCGGCACTGATGAAAGGAATGAAGAGGATGTAATATTATTTGACGGTAACGGATTTTTATTGAACAAAAATGAAAAGAAATTTTATGATGAAGCACATGATATTGGCAAAGCCGGAAAAAACGATATTGATAAAACATTAGACTCTATTAAAGATGTTTTAAAAAAAAGGGGAATTAAAAAGATTACGAAGGTTGTCGCAGAGACTATCGATAAAAAAAACATCAGGCAGTATAAAAAACTTTTAAAGGATGTTTTATGCAATGAAATAATATTTTATAAAAAGGGTGATCCTGAAATTAATTTAGT
>JAFGQB010000266.1 GCA_016935915.1 Spirochaetota bacterium | reverse complement strand
CCTTTTAAAAAAATACGACTTAATAAATTATGCAAAATATAGACTTTAGAAATCAGGAACCTTCAGTTGTTGAAAAATTATTATTATCCAATAACATAAATATTGAAAAGATCAAAAATTTCAAAAAACAGTTTAAGAATCAATATGCTGCAAAAATCAATGAACTAAAAAACATAAAAAATGTTGATCGGTTTTCGAAAATTTTACCCATGGACATTTTAAAATTAGAAAATTCGGTTAAAGACTCAAACGGAAATGAAAAGTTCGTATTCAGAACATCCGACAATTTTTTTATTGAATCAGTTTTAATGCCTGATAAAAAAAACATATCAATATGCATTTCAACTCAGGCTGGTTGTAAGTTTGGCTGTGCAATATGTCAGACCGGAAAAATAGGCTTTAAGAGAAATCTTTTTCCACATGAAATACTTGATCAGATAAGGCATATTTATATTAAAAAAGTACTACCTGAAAGATTAGCCTGTATATCATTTATGGGCATGGGTGAACCTTTTGACAATTTAAAAAATACAATGCTTGCAATGGAATGGATATCATCTGAGTGGGGATGGCTGATAAGCAGAAATAAAATAACTTTTTCAACATCAGGCTGTGTTGATTTTAAAGATTTTCTGTCATATAAGAAACTTCCCAACCTTGCTGTATCATTGCACTCTGCAGATGAAAACAAAAGAAAACGAATTATGCCATGCGCAACGATATCTTTATCAAAATTAAAAAAATCAATGATTGATTATGTAAATATCACAAAAAATTATATAAGTATAGAATATTGTCTTATAAAAAATCTCAATGATTCAAGGGAAGACATTGAAAAGCTTGTTCATTATTTAAAGGAAATTCCAGTAAAGATAAATCTGTTGAACTTTAACAAAATAAATGAATGCGATTTTTCACCTGTTCCCGATGAAAAAATAATCGAAATCACTGATATTTTAAAGAAAAATAAATTTTCCGTAATTTACAGAAAAAGCTTGGGTGTTGATATCAAAGCAGGATGCGGACAATTAGGAGAATCCTTATTAAAGTAACACCCCTGCTTTGTTCCTCTTTTAATAAATTTTTTTCTGATACCATCGAGTATCTGATCTTTTGTTAAAAGCTTTTTATCCTTATTAATAAGATTTATCGGATTATAGTTTAAAGTCCTTAAAATAACAGTATTTTCAGGAATTATTTCCAAAATATTACATATAAGTTCAATATATTCATTATTTGAAAAATTATAAAAATGTTTTGGACTTTTTTTGTAATATGATTCCATTTCTGTATCAGGAAGTATATCGAGAATTCTCATTTTTAAACCCTGAATTTTATTTTCACTAAATAAAATTTTAAACCCGTTAAATATTGTTTGAGGAGTCTCGTCAGGCAGACCAATTATCATGTGTACTCCTATGTTGATTGTTTCAACATCATTAATGATTTTAACGGCCTTTTTAAAATCATAATAAGTATGATTGCGGTTAATTAAAGACAATGTTTTATCATAAACAGACTGCAATCCAAGTTCAATCCAGATGTCCTTATCATATTTTATTTTAAGCTCTTTGATTTTATCTGTAATAGTTTTATCAATGCAGTCGGGTCTGGTTGATATTATCAATCCCAAAATATTTTGATTTGATAAAACAGTTTCATATTTATTGACCAGATCATCTGTTTTACCGAAAGTACTGGAATTTTGTTGAAAATACCCATAAAAAAAGTTCACTTCAAACTTTTTACCGAAAAAATCAATTCCATATTTCAATTGATCTTCAATGTTTTTATAATTCATATATTCAGCAATGAAAGATTTACCGTCACAAAAAGTACAGCCTGTACTTTTAATCCTGTTGGGACAGGAATATCCGGTTGATAACGGCACTCTCCAGATTTTTTTGTTATGAAGTTTTTTTAAATATGATTTAAAGCTGTAATAATATTCCATAAATTTATAAAAAACAGTGTTTTAAAAATTATATATTTCTGCTATAGTAACAACTGGTTTTTATAATATAATATTTAAAATATATTTAAAATATATTTTACACATTAAAGGTTTATATAATGAAGAATAAATTTTTAAAACTGTTTTTAATTTTAATAATATTTTCATGCTCTGATAAAATCGAACAGTCAAACAAATTGACATATAAAGGATATGAAGAACTTAAAAACAATAATCCTAAAAATGCAATTAAAACATTCAATAAAGCAATATCTTACAATGAAAGAAACATTGATGCTTTGTATGGAATTGCAGAAAGTTATAAAAAATTAAATGACATTAACAAAATAAAAGAATCATTAATCAGGTTATTATCCATTGATAAAAATAATGAGAAAGCAATATTTGAACTTGCAAAAATTTACTATAATGAATCAAATTATGAAGATTCTTTTCAAATTTTAAAAAATTGTGATTCGGAACAATGCAGCCCCCTTTTGGATGATATTTTATATATACTGATAAAAAATTCCTTAAAAACAGATATTAATTCATTAAATTATAAAAACTATTATGAATACTTAGTTATACAAAACAGAAAAAAGCCGGGTTACGGTAAAAATGCTGCTGCTGTATTTATTATGCTTGATTTAGTCAATAAAAATAAAATAAATAAAAAATATTCTGAAAAATTAAAAGAAATAATGAAATTTCTTGATAATGAAATTAATTTATTAAAACCCGAAGTTGAAAGCGATTCCATAGTTTATCTGCAAAAAGGTTATGAAATGGCGGAAATACACGGTAGATATGATTTTAAAACCCATGAAGATATGTGCGAAGAATTCATTAATTTGATAAAAAAAATATATTTATTATATCATGCACAAGGGATCAATATAAAACCTGAAGATGATCTGGAAAACACAAAAAACAGGGCAAAAATATTTTATTATACTGCTTTAAGAAAAAAATTTGATTCAATTACTATATAAATTATAATTATTATGAATTTTTCAAGTGCAACCAGTTTTATTCATTTCATTTTAAAAAATCATGTAAAAAAAAAAGACATAATTATAGATGCAACTCTAGGCAACGGCAATGATGCGTTGTTTTTGGCGCAATTAACAGGCGCAAACGGATTGGTTTACGGCTTCGACATACAAAAAAATGCAATTGATTCAACAGAAAAAAAACTCATTGAAAAAAAACTTGAAGACAGGGTGAAATTAATCCTTGATTCGCATGAAAATATAGATAAATATGTAAAACAAAAAATAAGTACTGCGGTTTTTAATTTAGGTTATCTGCCGGATGCTGACAGATCCATAATAACAACTCCACAATCAACGATTATTGCATTAAGAAAAGTAATGAAGTTATTAAAAAATGAAGGTTTGATAACAATAGTTTCATATATCGAACACCAGGGCGGATATGAGGAATCTATCGAACTTGAAAATTTTTTAAAAATCATCGATGAAAAAAAGTACAAAATTTTGAAAATAAATTATCTTAATGATAAAAAGAAAGCACCGGTTTTATTCCTAATTACTAAAAAGTTTGCATGAAATTATGAAAAATGTGTCTAAAAAAAAACATTTATTAAATAAAAAATATATATTATATTTATTTTAAACTATTATGATAAATGAAAATTATACTGAAAACGACATAACCAAATATTTAAACTCATTAAGCGCCAGTCAAAATAACCTATTAAAATTATATGATGAAATATTGAAATTTGATAATAAATATTATATTCCCGCTGTAAAAAAAGATACATCACAGCTTTTATACTGGCTTGCATACCTTAAAAAAGCAGATAATATTCTTGAAATCGGCTTCGGATCAGGAATTTCTGCAATTTCAATTTATTACGGATATAAGGATTTCAAAAAATTTGTCTCCCTTGAAAGAGACAACAATAGATATGTCCGCGGAAAACAGTTATTTAAAAAACTCAATATTAAAAACATTGAACTTATAAAAATCGATGCTTTTAACTATTTCAAAGAAAACTGTGACAAATACGATCTTGTGTTCCTTGACGCGGTAAAAAAAGATTATATTAATTATCTTGAGCTATTAAAAGAAAGAATGAATACCGGAGCACTGTTGATCTGCGACAATATTCTATTCGGGGACAGAGTTATTAAAGAAGATATAGAAGAAAAATATAAGGAGAGTGTTTTAAAATTAAAGGATTTCAATGAAAAATTATCACTGGATAAAAATTTTAAAACACTCTTTCTCCCAGCTGGCGACGGCATTTCAATATCAATAAAAATTTAACCAATTAATCAATGAGTTTGACCGTTTTAAAAATTATTCTCTCACTAATTATAAGGAACTTCTAAAAACCTG
>JAFGQB010000041.1 GCA_016935915.1 Spirochaetota bacterium | reverse complement strand
TCACCATGTTTTTAAGCATTTTTTTGATGTCGCTTTCGGAAAATGTTTGATCGGTATTTCTCATCACTGAAATCAATTCGTTTTCCGTATAAGTGTTGTTCATGATAGTCCTTGCCATGAATTTGCCTTTTGTCATAGGAACCTCACACAAATAATAATTCAAATTTTTCATAAATATAACTCCTTTAAAACTTTTTTATTAATAAAGCTCATACAGAGCCTGTTTGAATTAAAACTGTTCTTTTAACCTTGTAAAATATAAGGTTTACCGGCTGAACTAGATCAGGTTCTCTATCTGATCTGGTTCAGGTTTCTTCCTGAACTAGTTCAGGTCTTATATCTGATCTAGATCAAGATCTTTTCTGATCTAGTTCAGGTGCCTTAACTTAACCAGATCAAGTCCGGTACCTGATATATATCAAATCATCTTTTTGTACCGGTAAACACTTTAAAAAAATATTCTTCAACTATATAATCGCAGAAATGTTAAAAATCATGCGGTTTTTTTTTAAAAAAAATAAAATTTTTTTTTGAAGATTTGATGAGCTTTAATCCAATCGTAAGTTTGAATGCCCATTCACACCTGCATGAGAAAACCTATATCATAGGGTAAATCTTTTGCGCCAAAAAAAAACGAAGTCTTAACGAAACTAAAAAATTTTCTACTGTTTTTTTTCTCCCATTCTTCCATTGATTTTTTCAATTCTTTGTTATAAAAAATCCTTTAGCCTGTTTGACATTCATTATAAAAAAATGTAAAATATTATAAAGGATAATTAAATGGATAAAAGGGCAGTATTTTTTGCTGATAAGATTCGTAAAAAATTATCATCAAATGTTAAAAATATAATATTATTCGGTTCAAGAGCCAGAAACGATCATTATGAAGGTTCTGATTATGATTTTTTGATTATATTAAAAAATAAGACTTCTGATATCATTGATGAAATCAGGGATATCGAGGTTGATTTTTTGAATGAGTTTGACACTTTATCGTCTGCATTGATATTCAATGAAGAAGAATGGGGGAAAAGGAAAAATCTCCCTATAGGACTGAACATAATGAAAGAAGGCAAAAAAATA
Organism: Spirochaetota bacterium; assembly: GCA_016935915.1. Classification (GTDB taxonomy): domain Bacteria; phylum Spirochaetota; class GWE2-31-10; order GWE2-31-10; family JAFGQB01; genus JAFGQB01. The sequence goes on along the minus strand of JAFGQB010000041.1, from coordinate 16,111 downwards.
TGACAAAATTTAAAAAAGAAATCTTGGCTTTGAGTGAAAAGTCAGAGAGCAAACTAAAAACAGCAAAAATAAATTTTGAAAATGGACAGTATGAAGATGCGGTTTCATGTTCTTAATATGCAGTATTTCATTTATTAACAGCCTGTCTTTTATCAAAGAATTTATCCTTTTCAAGTCACAGCCAGGTAATAGGAGCATTTAATAAGGAATATATAAAAACAGGATTATTTCCTAAAGAGTTCAATAAAATTATACAAAATTTATTTGAAGATCGGCAGAGCAGTGATTATGATGCATATTTTACTGTTGATAAAGATTCTGCGGATTATTCAATTAAAAAAGCAGAAGAAATAATAAAAACAATAAAAGAATATCTGTCAGGATGTTAAAAAGTTTTAATTTCAAATTTAAAAAAATAATTCAATAAATATAAGTCTTGTATCGTAAGTTTGAATGCTCATTCACACCTGCATGAGAAAACCTATATCATAGGGTAAATCTTTTGCGCCAAAAAAAAAACGAAGTCTTAACTATCAAAAATTTAACTTCTAAAGCTGTGGTTAATTTTCCTTTAAACATTATTCCAAATAAATCTTGCTTAAAACCATTTAAACTTGTATAATTTGGAACTTAAATTTTTTAATATAGGGCAATAAATGGATTTTTACTCAAGACTTCAGAATGGCATTGTCGTTTTTGACGGAGCCATGGGCACGGAGATTCATAAGCTTATACTCACAGACAGGGAATGGGATGGCAGGCAGGGCTGCAGTGAAGTTCTTAATCTTACCATACCTGATCAGATTCAGTCAATACATGAAAGATATCTTGAAGCGGGTGCGGATGTAATTGAAACAAATACGTTCGGAGCTAATGTTGCCGTTCTTCAGGAATATGACCTTCAGGATAAAATAGTTGAAATAAATGAAAAAGCAGCTGTTATTGCAGGAAAAGCCAGGGATAAATTTACAACAGAAGAGAGACCTCGATTTGTTGCGGGTTCAATGGGACCCGGGACAAAGCTTCCGACATTAGGTCATGCAGCTTATGATGAACTATACGACTCATATCATAAGCAGGCTTCAGGATTGATCAAAGGCGGTGTTGATCTTTTTATAATGGAAACATGTCAGGACCTTCTCCAGATGAAAGCATGTTTGAATGCAATTAAGGATGCTCAAAGTGAAAATAAATGCAAGGTTCCTGTCATAGTTTCAGTAACAATTGAACAGAACGGCACAATGCTTATCGGAAGCGATATTATGACTGCTATAACTGTAATTAAGTCTCTTGATATAGATATAATTGGGATAAACTGTGCAACAGGACCTGAGTCTATGTCGCCTTATGTAAAGCAGTTATGCGCATATTTTGACGGGTACATACTTGTAATGCCCAATGCAGGGCTGCCGAAAAATATAAAAGGCGAACTTATCTATGATCTGAGTTTTGATGATTTTTCAAATAAACTTGTTCAGTTCATAAACGAATGTGGTATTAATATAGTCGGTGGTTGCTGCGGCACTACACCTGATTATATAAGGAATTTATACGATAAGGTAAAAAATCTCAAACCGAAAAAGAGATTAGCTGTAAATTCAGCAAATGCCGCAAGCTTATTTATTTCTCAGAATCTTATTCAAAACCCAAAACCATTTTTTATAGGTGAGCGGGCAAATACAAACGGAAGCAAGAAGTTTCGTGAAATGCTTTTAGCAGGTGATTGGGACGGAGTGCTCGATGTTGCAAAAGAACAGGAGAGAAACCAGGCTCATGCCCTTGATCTTTGTGTTGCATATACAGGCACTGATGAAAAAGCAAATATGATAAAGGCCGTCAGACTTTTTGCAAGACAGGTTACACTGCCTGTTGTTATTGATTCGACAAATCTTGAGGTGATTGAAGAAGCACTGAAGTGCTATGGCGGCAGAGCAATAATTAATTCCATTAATCTTGAAGACGGAGAGGAAAAAGCATATAAGATTTGCAGGCTTGCTAAAAGATATGGTGCCGTGCTGATCGCCCTTGTGATCGATGAAAAAGGTATGGCAAAAGAAGTACCCGATAAAATCAGGATCGCAAAGAGAATATATGACATTGCAGTCAATAAAAACGGCTTAAAGCCCGAAGACCTTATTTATGATGCACTTACATTTACTCTTGCAAGCGGTGATGAATCAATGAAGAATGCAGGGGTCAATACTCTGGAAGGCATTAAAATGATCAAAAAAAATCTTCCCGGAGTATTTACCGTTTTAGGTGTTTCGAATGTTTCTTTCGGTTTAAAACCTTATCCAAGGGAAATATTGAATTCTGTTTTCCTCCATGAAGCTGTAAACGCCGGGCTGGATATCGCAATAGTCAATGTAAAACTGATCATTCCTTTATTTAAAATCAGCAGGGAGGATCAGGATTTAACTTTAAACCTTATTTATAACAAAAAAAACAATGCTCTTTTTGAATTTATAGAGCATTTCGAAGAAAAGTCAGGGGCAGTTAAATCAGATATAAATGAAGATAATCTTTCCCTGGAAGAAAAAATAAAAAAAAGGATAATTGACGGATCCAAAACAGGACTTCAGGAGCTTTTAGGAGAAAAACTAAAAAGTTCAAATGCTCTGGATATAATCAATAATCATCTTATAGCTGCGATGAAGGTTGTTGGTGATCTTTTCGGCAGAGGAGAGCTTCAGCTTCCCTTTGTTCTTCAGTCTGCAGAGGTTATGAAAGCAGCCGTTGATATATTGACACCCTATATTGAAAAGAAAAATGAAGAAACTCAGAAAAGTATTGTTCTTGCCACGGTCAAGGGGGATGTTCATGATATCGGAAAGAATCTTGTTGATATAATATTGTCAAATAACGGTTATAAGGTATATAATTTAGGTATTAAGTGTGAAATTGAAACCGTATATAAAAAAGCTCTTGAGGTAAATGCTGATGCTATAGGAATGAGCGGACTTTTGGTCAAGTCAACTCAAATTATGAAGGATAATATCGAGTATCTCAAGGAAAAAAACTGTTTCATCCCGGTGCTTTTGGGAGGAGCGGCTTTGACCCCGGGGTATGTGTATGAAACATGCGCTTCTATCATAGAGTCTCCTGTTATTTATTGCGCAAATGCTTTCGACGGTTTGAAAACCATGAATTCGATAAAAGAGAATAAAATTGATGAATATTCCTCTGCAGAAAAATTGAAGTATCTGTCACGTAAAAAAACTATAACTTTTTATACAGGATCTGATACAAATGAAATAATAAGTCAGGATATAGAAGTACCGCAGGCTCCGTTTTTCGCAAGCAAGATTGTTGAAAACATTGATCTTGATGAACTTTATCAATATTTAACAGAAGAAGTTATATTCAGAGGCAGATGGGGATATAGAAGAGGAAAGCTTTCAAAAGAGGAATATGACAGTTTGATAAATAAGAAAGTAAGACCAGAGTTTGAAAATTTAAAAAAAATGTGCAAAGATAAAAAACTTTTTGAACCTAAGCTCATTTACGGCTACTACCGGTGCAATGCAGTTAAGGATGAGGTTGTCATTTATAAGGATAATACAAAAGATGAGCTTGCAAGATTTAAATTCCCGAGACAGACCCTATCTCCATACAGGTGCATTGCTGATTTTTTTAAACCTGTTGAATCAGGTGAAACAGACCTTATTGCTCTTCAGCTTGTCACTGCAGGAAAAAAAGCAGATGAGTATTCACATGAATTATATGCAAATGATAAATATAAGGATTATCTTTTGTTTCACGGCTTGAGCGTTGAGGTTGCAGAAGCTCTGGCTGAATTATGGCATAAAAGGATCCGTGAGGAATTAAACATTATTCAAGATGACGGTAAAGATATAAATGATTTTGTAGTTCAGAAGTACAGAGGATCAAGGTATTCGTTCGGATATCCTGCTTGTCCTAATCTTGAGGGCAATAAGATCATTTATGATATACTGGATGCAGGAAGGATAGGCATTGAAATGACCGAGGACTTTCAGATGGTGCCTGAACAGACAACCAGTGCTTTCATTGTGCATCATCCTCAGGCAAAGTATTTTAATATTGAATGATAATGTATTTTAAACTCAGAGATATTAGAGATCACAGATTTTTTTTAAATTATCGTTTAGGCAGTGTTTTTTTTGGGCGATGAGTCTATCCGGAAGCGTCCGGTTTTCAGATCACTTGTTAAAAATTAAATCCTTATTTTTAATCCCATATTGAGAGCTTTTTTTTCATCATCAAATTTAATAAAAGGATCAGGCTGTTTGCTTTTTTTGTATTTCTGGTATAAATTAAAACCAGTTACTGCCATGATGATCCCAACTGCAATAAATATGGCAGCGGTTAATAAGGCAAGCAATACACCTCCAAATGCTAAAAGGATAAATAAAAAAGCATGATACCACTCGCTCCCGAATGGTCTGACTACAGCAATGAATACCCCTACACCACTGCCTGGACCCAGAACTGCAGCTATAATTATCCCGAAAATTGCCATTGTAAGATAACCGTTGGCTCTGAACATATTCCAATTAATTGTATCATCATTAATTTTGTCGGTATTTGAATCTGTCTCTGTATTGAAATTGAATTTAAATTTTATTTCAATTTTCATAAGATCTGTTTCACTTTTTATTTCATTTGCAAAAACAGACATATGCATGCAGAAAATGAATAATATAACAACTGCTGTTTTTATTAAAATAAATTTCAAATAATTCACCAATTGATCATATTTAATATGTATATTTAATATAATTTTATCCCAAATATCAACTAAAAAAATTTATTTTGAATTTTATTATTTAATGAATTATATTATTATTGACAGATAAGAAGTTTATACAGGGATAAGTAAATGGATATAAATATTTTTATATTTCAAAAATACCGGATAATATTATCATTAATCGTAATTATAAATGTTTTATCACTTTATTCAGCGGAAGTTAATCCCGAAAAAATAAGCAGTTCCATCTTAAATCCTGAAATTTCTGCTCAGACAGAAGCTGAAAAATACGGACAAAATTTAAAAGTGGTTTTTAATTTTCAGCATAAAATTATAAATGAAAAAGGAAGCACAAGATATTATAATCTGAAATATGATAATGAAAAAAAGTTGTTTAATTGTAGTATGTCAATAAGAAGCGGCAGTTCTGATTACAGCTGGAAAATAAAAAGAAATATCAATGAAAGTGGAGATTATACTGTAAACGGCAGGCATAAAGGACTGATATATTTTAATTCTGAAAGTAAACCCCTGAAAATAGAATATGATGCGGATTATACAAATGAAATAATTGAGGAGATTTTTATAGATCAGGGAAAGTTTTATATTCCTGATAAAATTTTAAAGCCAGGTGATGAATGGGAATACAGTTTCATTGATACTTCTGATTTTTCTGGTCAAGAATATGAATATCCTAAATATTATAAAATAGAGGTTAAAGCGGTTTTTAAGCTGGCAGGATATAAGGATTATGAAAATAGAAGGGCTGCAGTAATTACTTCACAGATCTGCATTAATAAAGTTTTTGTTCTTCTTTATAAAGAATCAATGCTAAATGTTAAGGGAGGAACTTTGATATATGATATTGTATCAGTTAACCAGCTTTTAATTGATTACAATACAGGCTGTCCTTTATATTGCACAATGGGAATAACAAAAAAGGTTAAGGGAACATTACATGACTGCTGGGGTAACACCCCTGAGGAAGCGGAAAAAATTGTTATTGATGATTATAAAGGGTATGTTAATACCAATTTAACAGATTACACGGTTTATTATGTAAAATATTTTAATATGGCCAACAAAAACATAAAATCGTATGATGAATAATAAGTCGCATGGGCATAGACAATTGTAACAATAGCAACTTTATGCCTCTGTGAGAGATTTTATAGGAGTCTAAAATGAAATATATCTGTTCAAATTGCGGCTACATTTATGACGAGGAAAAAGGCGATCCTGGTAATGGCGTTGAGCCGGGAACAAAGTTTGACGACCTTGATGAGTCATGGGTCTGCCCGATCTGTTATGCCGGCAAAGACAAGTTTGATCTTTATGATTGAATGAAGATTTGATTATTAAACTTTGATTTTATAGTTTTTATATATAATAAAATTTAACTTGTTATTTTACAATTTATTTATAAATTTTACTTGACTTTTCTAAAATAAATATCGTAAAATATTTTATATAATTTTCAAATATTTTATATATTTTTTTATATAAACGGCGTGTACGTTCACGCATTGTAGGAAATTAAAAAAGTATATTATTAAAATTAAAAAAGGGAGGTGTAATTTTAAAAAGTTAAATAAAATATAAAGTTTTAAAAGGATCAATTTTAAAAAGGGAGAGTTTAAAATGAAAAAAATTATTATTATTTCATCAATTGTTGTTTTATTTGTAATAGCTTCTGTTATTTACAGTTGTAATCCTTTCTTGGAAGATGAAAACGTTTCTTCAAGCTTAAATGTTCTTGATTCTACAGATTTTATTAAAGCTTCAAACTATGGTGAAGTTACAAGATCAGGAAGTACTTATACAGGTAAAGTCGACAGTACTACCGTATATACCGGATCAAGATTTTTTGATGCATGCAATGCTTGTATTAACAATATGGATTCGGGAACATTGGTTATAAAGAATTCCGGAGAATCTGGAGCAGGTACAGGTAATATTTATGCTATCAAACCGAAAAGCAATATGGTTCTTGATTTCAGCGGCACTACTGTAACATGTAACGGCGATGCTTACATAGTTCCAGTACAGGCTGATAATAAGACAAATATAACAGTAAAGAATATCACTGTAACCGGTACTCCGCGATATGCTTTCTGGTTCAGAACATGTTCTAATATCACATTTGAAAATATTACCATTAATACCACAAGCGGTCTTGGTATAAGAGTTGATGACAGCAAAGGCGGATGGTCAACAAACCTAAAGATACAGGGAAATATTAACATTCAAAGATGCGGTTCAATGGGTATTGAAACCTATGGTGTAGACGGTTTTACTATAGGAAATGTTACTGCTAATAACACAGGGGAATGCGGTGTACTTCTTAACAAATCAAAGAATGGTTCTGTAGGCACAGTAACGGGCAACTATAACTGCCGTGGCGGCGGTTATGCTACTTTCAGAGTTGCAAACAGCAATGGTCCTAATGTAACCTGTACCAAAGTTTATTCAAGAAATTCAGGAAGAGGTTTCTTCAGCGTATCAGGCAGCAACGGAACAACAGTAGGTTCTGTTGATATTGCAAATAATACAAGCCATGGTATATTCCTTGAAGATGCGTCAAACACAAGAGTTAACGGCGGAACGGTTTCAGGATGTAATCCCAATGTTCAGCATGTAAGATGTTCTAATTGTGTTACAATAGTAAATGGGCAGACTTATACTGCAAATGACGGGAAATGGTAAGAAAATTTTTTAACTGATAATTAACAAAATATTAAATTCAATGAAAAAATAAGATACACCATCCTGATTAAGATGGTGTATCTTTTTTATATGAACATATTCAATATAAATCAAGCCATAAATTTTATTTGGTAGTGAAATTGTGTAACGGTGAATATTGTGATGAACCGGTGAAGAATACCGCTGATTATATCAACCTTTTCACCTGTCATTTAAAAAATCCAATACTGCATTTATAAAAGTCAGGGGGTGAACAGGACATCCGGGGATATAAAGATCTGTTTTAATATTCTTAAAAAAATCCCTGTCAACTGCTTCAGATTTTTCGAAAAGACTGCCGCTTATTGCGCATGTACCGACAGCTATGATTATTTTAGGTTCAGGTATACTCTTGTAGGTATCGATCAGTGCATAGCTCATGTTTTCTGATAGAGGGCCTGTAATAACTATACCGTCGGCATGGCGCGGGGAAGCCGTGAACTCAATACCGAACCTGCTCATGTCAAAGTTTACGTTTGAGCACGCTGCAAGTTCCATTTCGCAACCGTTGCAGCCGCCTGCTGAAACCTGCCTTAATTTTAAAGATCTTTTGAATATTTTTTTGAATTTAATACTTTTATGAATCGCAAGTTTCTTAAAATTTTCAATATTTATTTTTTCGTCAACTATAAGCCTTTCTCTGACGGATGAACCGAGCTTATGATAATTGGTGTATTTTATTCTCTGTTCCGGACAAATTCTTTCACATTCACCGCAGAATATGCATCTGCCCATATCGATTCTGACCGGTTTTACAGATATTGCTTTTGTAGGACAGATATCTTTACATACATTGCAATTTTTTTTGCATGGTTTTTTTGCAATCTCGGGCAGTCCCCTGAATTTTTCATGGATTATTGCTTTTCTGATATCGGGTATCGCTTGGTTCCCGTGATTGATCCTTAATTTTAATAAATCAAACATCTTTTTATCCTTAATTTTTTTATAAATCAAATCCGCAGTATGAGAGGTTGAAGCTTTTATTGCACAGAGGGAAATCTGAAATTTCATTGTTTTTAACCGCCAGTTCCAGACCTGTCCAGTTATTGAATGAGGGATCCTTAATCTTATAATGGGTCATTCTTTTTTTATTGTCAGTAACTGCAACATGTACTATTTCGCCGCGCCATCCTTCAATCATGGAAACAACAAGACTGTTCTTTTTCACAGGTGCATAAGGTTTTACCATGACTGCTGATTGGGTTAATTCATCAAGATTATCCCTGATTATCCGGAGGGACTGGATTATCTCAATATATCTGATATATGCTCTTGCGAAAGCGTCCATGGTTTTCAAAGTAATTTTATGAAATGCAAATTTTGTATATATACCAGATGGGTGATCAGCCCTTATATCAACAGAAAGGCCAGATGCTCTTGCTGCAGGACCTACCATGCCGATTGTTTTTGCATCTTCAAATTTCACAATGCCTGTGTTTTCAAGCCTTGCCAGAACCGATGGGGATGAGAAGAATTCTTCAGAAGTCAATTCAACATCTTTCTGGATTTTGTCAAGTTTTTGTTTTATTTCGTGAATTAGCTCTTTGGTTATTCCGAAATTACTGCCTCCCACTCTTATTAATCCCCGTCCGAATCTGCTGCCGCAGATTGTTAAAAGTGTATTTATGAGATTTGTTCTTATAGCCTGATATGCGGCATTAGCAGTAAGATAAGCTATGTCATTGGCAAGAGCCGAGAGATCGCCTATATGAATTGCTGCTCTTTCAATTTCAAGAGCAATTGATCTTATTAAAAATGCTTCTTTTTTTATCTCTATGCCTTTTAGAGCTTCAACGGCATTTACAAATGCCGTTGCATGCCCGATCACAGTATCTCCGGCAATTGATTCTGCAAGATATATTTTATTGTTGATATTTTCATTATCCGCTAAAAATAATTTTTCTACTCCTCTGTGTTGATAGCCCAGTTGAATTTCCATGTTCAGAATAGTTTCTCCGTGGCATAAAAACCGGAAATGACCCGGTTCAATTATACCTGCATGGACAGGACCTACTCCGACTTCATGTATTTCTTTATTATCGGACTGAAAAAATGGGTATTTTTCTAATTTATCAGACTTGTTGAATCTGTTAAAGCTGTACCTTACTGGTTTTAGCCATGGATGCTCTATAGGCATAATTCCAAAGTTTTCGAAGAATTCCCTTTCAAAGATATGAAAGGAAATATTGTCTTTTGTGAATGACTGATATGATTTTTCTTTTTTGAAAATAGCTGAAGCAATTAAAAGGTTTGAGTTTTCATCATCTGCAAGAACAATATAGAGTTTGACACAGGCTTTTTCCTTTATGCCGAAAAAGCCTGTGACTCTTTTGTTGTTTGTGCATTTAGAGAGCGCCTGTTCGCGTAATTTTTCTATATCCATGACTGGGATATCATTTATGTCTATTGGTTTATTGTTTCGGCTTAATAACCATTTCATTTTCTCACCTCTTGAATCAGACTAAAAAAAATCAGCTGCCGACTGAATGATTTTTTTGATAAAGTCGGGCAGCACAGTGCCTATGATCAACAGTAATGCCAGATAAAAAACCTGTGGAATATAGGCAAAGATATTTAAATTTTTATTTTTAACCGCATTACCGCTGCCTGCCGACATTAAAAAAACGGTTTTTCCCATGCCGAATAGTATGATGATCAAAAAAAGGAAAAAAGGAACAGCCAGAGAGCTTAAGCCTTTTTTAAAAAAAGTCTCAATCAGCATGAATTTACTCATAAAGGCAGGGAATGGAGGGAAGCCGGATATCGCAATAAAAGAAAATATCCATATCCATCCGCTTATTTTATCGGTACTTAATAGTCCTTTCACTTCATTTATTTTTTTACTGTGATAATGATGATAGATGTTTCCAGTTGTTAAAAACATCGAAGATTTCGATAGCGAGTGAGCTGTCAAATGATATAAAGATGCAAAAAATCCTGTGCTTCCGAGACCGATTCCGATTACAATTATTCCCATATTTTCTATTGAAGAATAAGCAAGCATCCTTTTATAGTTTTTAACCTTTAAGACAAAAACCGCGCTGACAAGCAGCGATAAAAAGCCCATGGATAATAATAAAATTTTTGCATATGATTCCATTTGCGCATTGATCATTATTTTGTAAAATTTTAAAATTCCTATTAAAGCTGCATTGAGGAGCGTTCCTGAAAAAAGAGCCGATATCGGGGATGATGCTTCGGAATGTGCATCAGGTAGCCATGCATGTACCGGTGCAAGTCCTACTTTAGTTCCGAATCCCACAAGTATAAACGCAAATGAAAGCTTAAGCCATAAGGGTGTGAAGTTTGCTGCGTTTTTATAAAGATTGACAAAAAAGAGAGAGTCGCCTGATTTATTGCCCATTGAAAGAAGTATAATGCCTACATATGCAAAGGATACTCCAATTGAAGAGATGAAAATATATTTCCATGCCGCTTCAAGTGATGATTTTTCCTTTTCCAGATATATGAGCAATGTGCCGGTAAGAGTTGTTGCTTCTATGAAGATCCATGTTATTGCCAGATGGCTGCTTAAAATTACTCCGGTCATGCATATTAAAAAAAGAAGGTACAATACTGAAAACAGTGTGTCATGCTTATTGCTATAGTCTTTAGATTTAAAATAAAAGATTGTATAAAATGATATACCGAAATTAACAACTGCCATAACCGAAAAAAATAAAAATGAGAGTGCATCAATGGAAAAATATTTTAACAACCAGTTAAATGGTTTTATAAATTCCTTATTAAAATAATAAAGAACCGGCGCTACAATGAAAAGTATTGCATTTATTATTATGCATATCCTGTTGATGATTTTAAATCTGAAGATTATCATGATAATGCTTAATATAATTGGAATTATTAGTAAAGTCTCTATTGTCATAATCTTAATCCTTTAAACCAGTCAGCACGTCAATATGGTCCTGATCATAGGCTGTTTGAATTTTATTGAAGAACAATAAGAACAGATATATACCGACAAAAATATCGAGCAATATTCCAAGATTTACTAACAGAGGCATTTCTTTTGCTATTGAAAGCGAGAGCAGAAATATTCCGTTTTCAATCATCATATAGCACAGTATATGTGTAATTATTTTTTTTCTTGTTATTATCAGGAAAAGTCCTGATATGATCATTGAAATTGAAATCCCAAAATAAAGATGCTTAATTTCATTTTCGATCTTTAATAGCCATAAGCTGATGACAAATCCGAATACGAAAATCAAGCTTGCAATTATCAATGAATACAGATGGGAAATATAAGGTTCAACTTCTCGTTTTATTTCGTTTTTTCTCACTACATTGAATAAGAATATAGGTATTATGATTGTCTTGAAGATTAGTGTTTCTATTCCCAGATAGATAAAATTGATTAAAAGCAGTTTTTTAATTTCCAGAAGTATCATTAAAAAAAGAAGAAAGCCCTGCAAAGTAAGGGTTTTTATGTAAGCTTCTATCCTTGTTGTCGAAAAAACATGCAGCATTGTTAGTCCGAATAAAATAATAAGTATGTTTGTCATAGTGAGATTCCTTTTATAAAAAATAGTATTAAAGAAAAAATTATCAGAGATAATGATGACATGAAAAATAAAAATTGAGGCACTCTTGACAGTTTATACCGGGCAATTAATGATTCTGTTAGACCTATCATTACTGCAATTACCAGTAAAATTCCGGTGATTGATAATATTGAATATAATATATTTATATTTTTAGGTATTAAAATATTTGCGATTAAAATGCTGAAAGCAGTCATTTTTAATCCCGTACCGTATTGAATGAATGCAAGATCGGGACCTGAATTGTCCAGTATCATTACTTCATGGATCATTGTCAGTTCAAGATGAGTATTCGGGTCGTCAACAGGCACTCTTGAACCTTCAACCAGGATCATTTCAAAAAAGGCAGCCGCAGTCAAAAATTTTATGAGCATGATGATCCAGCCGTGGTTGTCAAGACTGGTGAAAATTGATATAAAAGTAATGTTCCTTGTAATTAAAGCAAAAGAGCTGATTATAACGAAAAATACCGGTTCAACAAATATTGAAAATGTTGCTTCGCGGTTTGCTCCCATTCCTTCAAAACTGCTTCCCGTATCCATTGCTGATATGACGGTAAAAAATTTCCCAAGACCGAGTATGTATGCAAAAAGAATAAAGTCGCCTGGGAATGAAAAAAATGCTCTGTGGTTTACCATGGGAATTAATGAGCATGCAAATATTACTGAAGCAAGATATATAACGCTCATCATCTGAAAAACAAAAGATGTGGTATTGCTTATCACCTGACCTTTTTTAAGTAATTTTATAAAGTCATATAAAAACTGAAATAGAGGCACGCCCCTTTTCCCTGCCCAGAGCGCTTTTGTTCTGTTTATCATGCCGATAAATAAAAAAGGCATGATTATTATAATTATGAGGTTTATAAAAATTTCCACTATTTAACTCCGACCACATATAATAAAATCAACACCAGAAAGATTATACCGTAAAGAATATACTGCTGTGTGTTGCCGTTTTGTATCCAAGAAAATAAATTTAAAATTTTATTGATTGCTGTTATCATTGGATTAATAATGAAATTTTCTATAATATCTTCAGTATGTGTATTTAGAATAATATTTTTAGGGAATATTGATTTATTGCTTTCCTTTTTGACTTTGTAATTGATAAACGGAGCTGCCATTTTTAAAATGCTGTTGCTGAATGAACTTGAAGTGTACTGCATTTTGCTGTTATATGACTTGTAACCGCACGCCCATGTGTTGTTTTTGCTGATTTTTTTCTTACTCAATAATAAGAATCTGATGAAAAATAATATTAAAACGATTCCGATGAATGCGGAAAATACGATTGTAATGTTTAAAAGAATGTCTGCAATACGATTTGTCTGAAATGCGTTGATTTCACCTGTAAATAATGCTGTGATTTTTCCCAGGTATATTAAAATAAAATGTGAATTAAGGCTTATTGCAAAGAGCATTATTGAAAGTATGATCATGGGTATTATCATGGATAATGGTGCTTCATTAATTCTGTCGACAGGATTTCTCGGAGCCCCCAGGAACACTATTGAAAAAACCTGACTGAAGCAGAATAATGTCAGAATTCCGATGATCGAAAGGGCAGTTATTGAGGTAATTGAAACTAATGCAGCTATGATATGACCTGTTATAATTTCATTTATCAAACCCAAATAGATTATAAATTCGCTTATGAAACCGTTTAGAGGCGGAAGGCTTGCGATTGCTATTGCGCCAACTAAAAAAAGCGCTGAGGAGAGAGGCATTTTTTTTATCAGCCCGCCCATATTTGACATATCCCTTGTGTGAGTTTTGATATAGACAGATCCCGCATTAAAGAACAGAAGGCTTTTGAATACAAAATGATTTAAGAGATGGAAGAGACTGCCTGAAAATCCCAGAAGTGCAATGTAGCGGTTGCCGTATGAAAGCCCAAGCATCCCGATTCCCATGCCTAATCCGATTATCCCGATGTTTTCAATTGAAGAGTAGGCAAGCAGCATTTTTATATCTTTTTGGGCAATAGCATATAATATTCCGTAAATACCGGTTATGACAGATACCATTATGAAGAAATATGAAAGCCCTTTTGAAGGAACCGCTGACATCAGTATGATCCTTAAAATGCCGTAAATGCCGGTTTTTATCATAATGCCTGACATTATTGCTGATATGGGCGACGGTGCAGCCGGATGAGCTTTTGGAAGCCATGAATGAAAAGGGAAAAATCCTGCTTTTGTCCCGAAACCGATAAAGAATAAGATGAATATGAAAGTATTTATTTTAGCATCGGAGCCTTTTAAAAGCACGGAAAATGCTTTGAAGTCATAACTTCCCGTTTTTATAGAGAGGATTACAAATGCTGTTAGTATAAATGCCATACCCAGATGCATTGCTATAAGATAATAGAGTCCGGATTTTAAAACGTCTTTTTTTTCATTTTCAAAGATAACGAGGAAAAAAGATGATAGCCCCATTAATTCCCAGAGTATGAGAAAAGCAAGAGCATTTTGAACAATGACCAGCAGGATCATTGAAACGATTAAAGTCGAAAGGAAAAAATAAAAACTTGCTGTTCCTTTTTTGTTTTCTATATACTGTTTTGAATAACCAATCGAATAAAGTGCGGTGAGGAAACCTCCGATGCTTATTATAGCGATGAACATCGAAGACAGATGGTCAATAACAATTGTAATTTTCCCGACCGGGAAAGGGAAAAGTATTTCAGTTAAAATTGATCCGCCTTTAATTAATATAGAGATAACAATCATAATATTAAATAACATGCCGATCCCGGTAAACAGCGATTGGATAATACCTTTGTATTTTTCTTTTATGAAAATTATGAATATTCCACCAAAAAGAATTGAGGCTGTTCCAAAAATCAGATTATTCATTTGCAACCTTCCTTTTCTTCCATTCTTTCTGCTTTTCTTCTATATAACTGATTATTCTTTTTTTCGGAGCATGCTTTTTTAAAAGTTCCCTGAAATCATCCTGCCGGCAGAGGAATGAAATTTTTGCCAGAACTTCAAGATGTCTTTTAGGATTTGCGGTTAAGATAATAAATAATGTATGCACCAATTCATTATCCATTGATTTAAAATCAATGCTGTTCTTTAAAAAACAGACTGAAATCCTTGCATTTTCTATTTCTGTTATAATTGGATTCCGCGGATGAGGCACGGCTATACCGTGACCTATGGATGTTGACATCATTCTTTCCCTTTCAAGAAGGAGGGATTCAAGATCATTTTTATTTATGTTATCAGGTAAGGGTATAATATTAATTGCATTATTAATGACATCATTTACACTTTTGCCTTCAATTTTATAAAAGAAACCGCCCTTATTTAATAGATCGATCAGATTAACAGGCTGGATGGAAGTTTGAAGTTCAAGAAATTTATCAGAAACCTTTATCTTATTTTTTAAAATCCATTCATTAATTTCGGATTTGCTGAATCTGAATTGATGATTTATCCTGTAAGCAGGTATTTTTTTTTCTTTGATCCATCTGTAGATTGTTTTTTCCGACAGCTTAAATAATTCAACAAGGTCTTTTATTTTTAAATCCATTGATATGCCTTAAATTTTTCTTTTTTAAAATATAATAAAATTTGAGATAGATGTCAAGTAATAGTACAAGATGTCCACTAATAGTAGTTGTTAAGTACTAATTAAGCATATAATAGATAATAAATATAGGTCTGCAATAGTTTACAATAGATTTTTGGTATTATAATAATATGTTCGGCTGCGGGATAAGTATTTTTTGAGGATATCATTACCTTGCTGAAATTTATTTTAAATCGTTTAAGTTGTTATTTTAAAAGTTTAATAGATCATCAGTCCTTTATACAACGTATGCTGAATCCGTAGATCTTTGCATCAATATCAGGTGTAATTTCACTGCTTTTTGTTGTTATTCCACAGCTTGTCGCATAATCATCCGGACTGCCTGTTGCAGTCCACCATCCAGCTGAAAAACCCATATTGTCAAAAAAACCGTCATTACTCCTATCCCCTGCAGGGAGAGCTTTAAATCCTGCTGAATCTTTAGCCCCTTTATTGGGTTTATCCCAATGCTTTGTTCCTTTTTCTTT
>JAFGQB010000265.1 GCA_016935915.1 Spirochaetota bacterium | reverse complement strand
CTCGCAATGACTTGTAATTTCAATGAATGAGGCGGCATCTCATGAAATTTCTTAGGTTAATCCCTTATTCGACATTCGACCTAATAAACACATTAAATTTAATCCGCAGGGGCACAAGATTTTTGTATCCCTGCAGGTCATTGATATTATCAATCAGTTGTTATCCAGACCTTTAAATTTCTTTCCAAAATATTGATTTATTTTATAATATTTGACTTTTACAACGCACTTAAATATAATTAAATTGGTAAAGATGTCTTGATATGAAAAATAAAATATTGACTATTGCATACATTACTACAGGTTTTTACAGCGGTATACGCTTAAATCAGTACCTAGGAGTTTTAGAGGGGATAAGGGAAAATAAGGCAAATCTTTTATGTTTCAGCAGCACTGCAATTTCCAATAGCAATGTATTTGAAAAAAAAGCAGGGGATATATTTGAACTTATCAATTCAGAGATTGTTGATGGTATTTTATGCAGCACAAATGGATTATTTCAGGAGGAACCGTATTTAAATATTGAAAACCTACTGAGTAAAAATCGCCATATTCCTTTTGTCTGTTTAGGAAGATCAATTAAAAATTTTCCTTCGATCATTGCCGATGATTATGTGGGCTCATTGAAATTGATGTCTCATTTGATAGAAGTGCACAATTATAAAAAGATCGCATATGTTAGAGGTCCTGAAAATTACGGTAACATCAATTTCCGATTCAATGGGTATATTGATTCATTAAAAAAATATAATATAGAATCTGATGATAAACTTATTTCTGACTATGGTAATTTCGATGAACTGACAGGTAAACTTGCAGTTGAGTATTTTCTCGATAAATTAAAATTAAAACCAAAAAAAGATATTGAGGCAATAGTAACAGTCAGCGATCTTATTTCCATTGGTGTTATCAAGGAGCTTAAAAGAAGAAATATTAGAGTACCTAAAGATATTGCTGTTGCGGGTTTCAATAATAAGGAAGAGGGTATTGAGATCACTCCGCAAATGACATCCATTGATCTTCAGTTTTCCGAAAGCGGTAAAATGGGGATCAGCACTTTGATTTCAATAATTAACAAAAAACAGGTTCCTGATATTATATATACACCGACTAAGCTTGTAGTTCGTGAATCTTGCGGTTGTTTTCATCCCGCATATGTAAATGAAATAAGATTGTCTTATTCATCAGGCAGGATTAAAAATAACGGAAGCAATTCAAATGATCATCTAAAGTTAAAAGAACCGATCATAAAACAGTTAAATTCATTCATTTTAAAAAATAATATCAGCTTTTATAAAAAAGAATGGACGGCTCTGCTGGTAAATAGTTTATTTAATGAACTTCTTTCTAAATCGGAAAATGAATTCAATGAAACAATATCATTTTTTGGCGATGAATGTGTAGTCTGTGACTGCAGTATAATAAGAATGCAGGAGATAATTTCAAAACTTCAAATGATCTTTTTTAAATATATCAGGGATAAGGACATTATATCTAAAGCTGATTATATATTTCATAATGCAAGAGTTTTAATATGCCAGAAACTTGAGCAGGCTTATATCAGGAATAATTTAAATATATTCAAACAAAATGAAATTTTCCCTTTAATAAGCTCCAGAATAATTACAGCTTTTGATTTAAAATTTTTGACTTCTGTTATTGAAAGGGAATTGCCTAACCTGGGCATTAAAGTCTGTTATTTGTCTCTTTATTCCGGAGTTGATAACCTGACGGATAAAGCTGAAATGATTTTGGCTTACAATGAACAAGGTAAAATAAATTTGGAAGAATTTAACTTTATCTATTCATCTTTAGATCTTGTTCCCAATGGTTTATTGCTGAAAGATAAAAGATATGAAATAATAGTTTTACCGTTATTTTTTCAGGATATTTCATTGGGCTATATATTGTTCAGTGTTGAAAATATTGATGCTATTAATTACTATATAATCAGAAGTTATATAAGTTCAGCCTTGGAAGGTGCTCTCCTTGTAAATGATCTGAAAGACAGAGCTCAGGAATTAAAGAAAGCCTATGATAATTTGAATGAAAATCAGAAGAAATTATTAATGAGTGAAAAAATGGCAGCGCTTGGAAGATTGACTGCCGGGATTGCGCATGAGATGAATTCACCTTTGGCTTCTGCAAGAAATGCCTTAGAAGAGATTAAACATCTAATAGACGAATACAAACAGTCAATCGATAATCCTGAAGTCCTGCCTGAAGATCACAGGGCGATTTCAGATGATATGTTCAAATATATGGACATAGCGGTTAAGTCAATTGACAAAAGCACCAATTTCATAAAAGGGATAAAATCACAAACATATAATTCTTTTAATGTAATACAGGAAAGTTTTAATGGCAGCAAAGCAATTTCAGATTATTTAGATATTCTTCAATTTTTATTTAAGAGGAACAAGTGCAGTTTAGTTAAAGAAATTGAAAATAATATTATGCTTTGCGGTGATACGCAGGCATTAAATCAGATATTATCAAATTTAATAATAAATGCAATTGATGCATGCAAAGTGACAGATAATCAGGAATCAAAAATATATGTTTTTTTTAAAAAGTTAGATGAATTCAGGGCAGAGCTTCAAATAAAGGATAACGGAATTGGCATAAGTGAAGAAAATTTATTTAAAATTTTTGATCCTTTTTTTACAACAAAGTCTTTAGGGGAAGGTACAGGACTTGGCTTAAGTATAGTACATGAACTGGTGGATAAATTTAAGGGTTATATAGAGGTAAAAAGCAAGCCTTCGGATACGGTTTTTACCATTATTTTCCCATTAAACAATAAAAATTGATTTTGATAATTTAGTTAAATATTATTTTATATTATAGAATTATTATGAATAAAAAAAGAATTACAATCGGATATATAACGCCGCGCATCTATTTAGGCATTCAATACAGCTACTTTAAAGGTATTGTTGAAGGTATAAATGATTGTAATGCTAACCTTCTTTGTTTCAGCGGAGCTTCACATGGATTTTTTCTGGAAAGTGACAGACAGGCTAATGTAATGTTTGATCTTGTTTCTTCGGATATTATTGACGGCATGATATGCTGGACATCGGGATTATTCTATAAGGATAAATATATTTTTGATATTGAAAAGTTATTAAAATTAAACCGTTCGATCCCGATCGTATGCATAGGAAAACCTTTACATGATTTCCCCACTATTACAACTGATAATTATCAGGGCATTGATCAGATAATAGAACATTTGGCAGAAGTTCATAAATTAAAAAAAATTGCTTTTGTCCGAGGACCTGAATATCATTTATATGCTGAGGAACGTTATCAGGGCTATCTGAAATCCATGAAAAAATATAATCTTTCAATAGACAATAGACTGATTACTCAACCTGATGAATTTATTGATGAAACGGGAGTAAAAGCGGTTAAGTACTATTTTGATGATATGAAATTAAAAACAGGTAAAGATATTGAAGCAATTGTTACTACCAGTGATTTAATATCAGTAGGAGTTGTAAATGAATTGAAAAAAAGGGGTATTTCGATCCCGAATGATATTGCAGTAGTTGGATATAATAATAGAGAGGAATGTATTGAAATAACACCTCAGATGACATCGGTTGATCTTCAATTTGTTGAAACAGGGAAAATTGCAATTAAAACCATTTTACAAATGACAGAGAATAAAAAGATACCTGAATTCGTTTATATTCCGACAAAGCTGGTAATTCGTGAATCATGCGGTTGTTTAAATCCTGCATTGATTAATAGTGAAAAATTATTGCTGTCTGAATTTAGTTCAAGTTCGGCAAACCTTGATCTTAAATTATTAACAGACAATAAAAATAAAATCATAAAGGAATTAAGCAGTTATTTATTGAAATATTCAGATAATATTCATTTTGATAAAAAATGGACAATAAAATTGGTAAACAGTTTATTTAATGAAATTTATTCTGATTCAAAAAATGAATTTATCGGAACATTAATGATGGTTGTTGATGAGTTTTTGAAAGATTATAATGATATTTTTATCTGGCAATACCTGATTTCAAAATTGTATTTATTGATATTTCCGTTATTAAATGATAAAATTTTATTTTCAAAAGCTGAAAGTGTTTTTCATAATTCAAGAGTGCGTATATTTCAAAAACTGGATCAGTCAGTGATTATCAACAAATTAAATGCATTAAGTCAGCAAAATATATTCCCAAGAATAAGCGCCAGCATTGTTACGACTTTTGAAGTTTCAAAATTACTTTCACTTGCATCACAAGAATTTCCAAAAGTCGGCATTGAGGAATGTTATATTGCCGTTTATATTGACAAGTTCCATCCTGAATATAAATCTGAATTGATTATGGGCTATAATGAAAATGGAGTAATTGATTTAAAAAATTATGATGCAATTTATAATTCTTATAATTTTCTGCCCAAAGATTTATTTCCGTTTAGCAAAAAGCATCAATTAATTGTCATTCCATTGTTTTTTCAGAATTATCAAACAGGATATATAATATTTAAAATTACAAATATTGATATAAATCTTTATTATATTTTAGCAAGCTATTTAAGCAGTGCTCTGCAGGGATCTAAACTTGTTAAAGATCTTGAAAAAAGAGCACAGGAATTAATGAAAACTTATGACAATTTAAAGGAAAATCAGGAAAGATTATTGGCGGCAGAAAAAATGGCGTCTTTAGGGCGCTTAACTGCCGGGATTGCCCATGAGATGAATACTCCTTTGGCTGCAGCCAGAAATGCAATTGATGAACTTGGAAAATTAATTGAAGAATACAGTT
>JAFGQB010000264.1 GCA_016935915.1 Spirochaetota bacterium | reverse complement strand
TCGGTGATGTTATTATTGATGAATACCGCTATTGCAAACCTTTTGGGAAGTCGCAAAAAAGTTCAAATATTGTGGTTAAATGTCTGAACACCGAAAAATTTGCAGGCGGTGTTCTGGCGAGCGCAAATCATCTTGCAGGTTATACGGATAATTTAACTTTGCTGACAACTCTTGGCGACGTGAAAGATCATACCGATTTTATTTCTCATCATTTAAATCCTAAAATAAAAAAGAAGTTTTATATAAAGCCCAATACTACAACTACTTTAAAAAGGAGATATGTTGAAGCGGGTTTTATAGAAAAATTATTCGAGATATGTTTTATTGATGATTTTGACCTGCCTCAAAAAATAAGTGGGGAGATATGTGAATACCTTGACAAGCATATAAGAGATTTTGATGTAGTAGTGGTAAATGATTTCGGGCATGGCTTAATTAATAAGGATATGATTGATATTTTTTCAAAAGCTAAAGTTTATCTTGCAGTTAATGCACAGACAAACAGCGCCAATTACGGATATAATATGATAACTAAATATAAAAATGTCGATTATACTTGTATTGATGAACCAGAATTAAGATTGGCAGCTCAGGATAAAAATGGAGATGTCAGGAATTTGCTTTTGAAATGTTATGATAAACTTAATTCGAGGACTATGACTGTTACAAGAGGTCATAATGGATCTACTGTTTATAACTCTAAGCATGGTTTTATCGATATACCGGTTTTTTCCACAAAGATTGTAGATACTGTCGGCGCAGGCGATGCTTATTTTGCAATAACATCAACATTAGATAAACTGGGTTTTAAACCTATCGAAATCGGATTCATAGGGAATTGTGTCGGTGCGCTTGCTGTTCAGATTGTTGGAAATAAAGAACCGATTGAACAGCAGAGACTTTATAAATTTATGACAGCAATGCTCAAATAAATATTCAAATAAAAATAATTTTAAATAATTTTATTGTTCTTTACTGTACAATAAAAATATTATATATGATTTTTATACTGGAGCAATTAATACAATGAAAAAGACATATGAAAGGTTTGACAGAACTAAATTGACTTTAAAACCTTTGGATCAAAGAATTCATGATCTTAAGATCGAAGATTTTTATACTCTTGATTCAAATATACCTGAGTTTAAAAATGAGCAGCTTGATAATTTAAGCAAAATAATAAAAGAAGTAAAATCGGAAAGAAAAAAAGTCATAATAGCGATGGGTGCTCATGTAATCAGGGATGGAGTTTCATGCTATCTTATAGATCTTATGAAAAGAGGCATTGTTGATCATATAGCTTTTAATGGTGCATGTGCCATCCATGACTATGAACTTGCATTGATAGGTGCTACTACAGAAAGTGTTGCCCGTTATATTAAGACCGGCGAGTTCGGAATGTGGAAAGAGACAGGCTATATAAATGATTATATAAAAGAAGGTTTGAAGTCGGACTATGGGTTCGGGCAGGCTATGGGGCATGCAATAATGCAGAATAATTTAAAATTTAAAGAGAGAAGTATCCTATATAATGCCTATCAGTTAGAAATACCGGTTACAGTTCATGCGAGTATCGGCTATGACATTATACATCAACATCCTAATTGTGATGGTGCGGCATTAGGGGAATCAACCTATATTGATTTTTTGGTTTTTGCAAAAACAGTTGAACAACTGGATGGCGGAGTCTATATGTCTTTTGGTACAGCTGTTATGGGTCCAGAGGTTTTTTTAAAAGCTTTATCAATGGCAAGAAATAAGGCTAATAAAGGCAATCCTGATGAATATGATATAAAGCTTAAAAATATCACAACTGCAGTGTTTGATCTTTTACCTATTGGTGAAGATGAATACAGGAAACAGCCGCAAAAAAGCGATTCGAGATATTATTTCAGACCATGGAAAACAATACTTGTCAGAACACTTGCGGAAAGCGGACAGAGCTTTTATATACAGGGAAGACATAATGTAACCGTACCCAATTTGTATAGATTATTAACTTAGGAGGTGTTCTTATGGAAAGTTTATATGATAAATTTATGAACGACACAATTAATACGATTAAAAAGTTATCACATGAACAGATAGATAATTTAATAAATCTATTGCTTGATGCTTATAAAAATGACAGAAACATTTTTATTGCCGGCAATGGTGGTAGTGCTGCTACTGCTTCACATTTTCATGAAGACTTGTGTTTTGGAGCGCTATCGGGTATTAAAAATGCCAAAAGATTTAAGCTAAGCTGTTTATGTGATTCCGCTCCTTATATTACAGCGGTAGGCAATGATGTAAGTTTTGAAGATATATTTGTCAATCAATTAAAAAATTTAAGTGATAAAAATTCTATTTTTATTGGAATTTCCTGTTCTGGCAACAGTAAAAATGTTGTTAAATGTGTAGAATATTCATTGAACAATAAAATGGATGTATTCTGTCTTTTGGCTTATGACGGGGGGACATTAGGGAAATTGACCAAAAACTATATTTTGATTAAGGAAGATACCTTTTCATCAAATGACAGGATGCATAATTTTGGCATAATTGAAGGTGTGCATTCATTAATATTACATTATGTAGTATTTGAAATAAATAAACGATTAAAGGAGAATAAAATATGAGGAAAATTAATAATGTAATGGTAATCGG
>JAFGQB010000263.1 GCA_016935915.1 Spirochaetota bacterium | reverse complement strand
GCTTTTAACGATGCCTATTGTGACTTTTAATGCCATATTTTTTTTTAATGAACCTTTCAAATTAAATACAATTTGGGGAGGATTGATGATATTTATTGCAGCGATAATTGTTACAATGCCTTATAAAAGCAATAAAGCAGCTGTCAACAGGTGACAGATAGTTGGCTGTCACCAGAAAGTAATATTTCATTTATAACTTTTAATAATTTCATTGATTTTATTATTTTGAATTAAACCGTTAAGATATTTATTTATATTATCATCATAATCCGCGGTCAAAGCGAAAGCTTTTTGCGCCAATAAAAAACGCTCTTCTAAAGATGTGCATCCCCTGTTATTTTTGATCATTTCGATCTGTTCGGTATAATCATTTGGACTGCAGATAATGGCACAGCCTAAAAAATTTTTAGCTGCAGCTCTTATCATGGTTGGACCTCCGATATCAATGTTTCCTCTTGCACTTTCTATATCCGAATTACCCAATGAGACAGCCTCTTTAAACGGATAAAGATTAATCACAACCAGATCAAAATATACTCCGTTATCAAGCACTTCTTTTAAATATTTTTCGTGTATTGTGTTGTTTCTTTCACCCAAAATGCCTGCATGTATCTTGGGATGAAGGGTTTTAACAAGACCGCCTTCCATTTCAGGGAATTTTGTATATTCTTCAACAGAAACAAGATTGTTGTTTGATTTATCGCCAAGTATTTCAGCAATTTTTTTATAAGTCCCGCCTGTTGAGTAAAATTTAATACTACTATTTATTTTTAAAAGTTCATTGACTAAAGTTTCAAGACCGCTTTTATCAAAGAGGCTAATCAACACATTTTGAACCTTAATTAAATCTTGTACTTTAGAACTGATTTTCCTTATTGCCATCTATTTTCCTTTGAAAATGTTAAAATAAAAATTTTATTCTTGTTTTATACATAACATGAATGATTATAATTGTCATTAGAAAGTTTTATTTATCCATACTAAAACAATATTTTATTTTAAAACTTCCATGTTTGTAAATAATAAGTGCAGCTTCGAAACTGTCCCTATGACATCCCTTTAATTTTTTATTGATATTTATGGATGTTTTATGTTAAATAAACAGCATGAGACAAATTCAACCTTATTTGACATTTGAATTATTTAAACATTTTAAGGACCCTGACAAGATAAGCGCAGGCGAGCCTTTTTGCGTCAATTCGTTCAGGGCGCTTGTGGAACTTACATCAAAACTTTCTTATAAAAATTATCTGTTATTTTACAGGGGACAGAGCTTTGATCAAAAGAACAAGGAGAATGGAAGAGGTTATTGAAAAATGAAAACTAAAGTTGTAAGGCTTTATAAAAAAATTTATACCATGGGAGATTTTAATGAGTAAATTATCTAAAAAAACAGCACTAATCACAGGAGGGGATTCAGGACTGGGATTTGAAATGGCAAAACAGATGATTGCTCAGGGTTCAACAGTAATTATTTGCGGCAGGTCGCAAGACAAGTTAGATAAAGCAAAAAATAAAGTGCCTCAGCTTGTGACTTTTAGATGCGACATCACAAAGCATGAGGACTGCTTTAGTTTATATAAAATGATTTCCGAAAAATTTAATGAGTTTAATTTATTAATAAATAATGCAGGTGTTACAAAACGATATCTTTTAGAAAAAAACGAAAAATCGGATGATTCTATCAGAATAATATGGGAAACAAATTATTTTGCATCTGTAATGCTTGCAAGAATGTTTCTGCCTCTCCTGATCAAAAACAAAGGCACTATTGTCAATGTCACTTCTGCCCTGGCTTATATTCCTTTATCGATCGAACCCGATTATTGTGCTTCTAAATCGGCTCTGCATTCAATGACCCGGAGCATGAGAATTAGGTTTTCAAAACTTGGTGTCAAAGTAGTGGAAATTTTTTATCCTGCTGTAAATACTCCTTTTCAGCAAGGGCATGCACCGAAGATCGCCATAAAGCCAGACATTGCCGCTAAAGCAGCGCTTAAAGGACTTAACAAGGGGAAAGAAGAGATCAGGGTAAAAATAGCAGTAATGATGTACATAATGAGCCGATTAATGCCTAAAACATCTGTAAAAATATTAAACGCAAGTATTCCTGAAAATACCGAAAAATTTTTAAAGGATGCATGATATATTAATAAATAAATGCAATAAAAGGAATATCATATGACTTTTCATAAATATCACGCTCTCGGGAATGATTACATTGTAATAGATCCGAAGGATGCAGAAATTGATCTGACTGCCGAAAAGATAAAGCTGATCTGCCACAGAAATTACGGTATAGGTTCTGATGGGATTCTCTACGGGCCTGTTATCGGAAAAGATTTTTTTGAATTAAAGATTTTCAATCCTGACGGAAGCGAAGCTAAAAAAAGCGGTAACGGTTTGAGAATTTTTTCTAGGTATCTATGGGATAAAGGTCTTGTGAAAGAAAATGAATTTATATTAAAAACAAAAGGCGTAAAAAGTAAGTGTAAAAGTGATTGACCATGGCAGATCGGTAAGAATTGAAATGGGCAAGCTTTCATTTGATGCAGGTAAAATTCCTGTAAATAATGTGACAGGGGAAGTGATTAATAAAAAACTGATAGTGAAAGGTAAAATTTTTAACTATTCTGCAGCAACGATCGGGAATCCTCACTGCATCATTATTCTTGATGAAGTTTTACCGGAAATTGCAAAAAAATACGGTCCCCTTGTTGAAAATTATTCGGGATTCCCTAACAGAACAAATGTCCAGTTTGTCAAAGTTATTGACAGGAATAATATTCAGATAGAGATTTGGGAAAGAGGAGCAGGCTATACTCTGGCATCCGGGAGCAGCAGCATCGCTGCCGCAGGCACCGCATATAAGAGAGGTTTATGCAACAATAAAATCGCTGTAAGAATGCAGGGCGGTGAACTGAATATTGAATTTGACAATGACTTTAATGCAATAATGACTGGTCCTGTTTCTGCAGTTTATTCGGGTGAATTTAAAAAAGAATTTTTTGATGAGTTAAAATAATATAATACATATTGCTTTTTTATCAACTTTAAATTATGATTTAAAACATGAAATACATTATACCTTTATTAATTTATCTTACCCTGTTTTTTGGAACCGGATATTTATTGCTGAAATTATTTTCCTCACTTACACAAGTTGATATGTTCAATGCTCTAAAATGGGGCTTTAAGTCAAAAAAATTTGAAATCGTTATACCGGCTATGCTTTTTTATTTAATAACATTTGTGTTTTTTTTTGCAATTATAACTACTCCTCTCTTAATGTCTACAGCAAAACTTACGCAAAAAGGAGGGTTGTCAGGCTATCAGGGTGATAATTATATATACAAATATTTTGATCCTCTTCAGGAAAAATATCTTGAGATAAAGCATTATAATCCCCCTCCTGCATCTCGACAGTTTAATGAAACATTTACCGTTGTCTCTTTTTATAAACCTCTTTTTTCAACTCATTATCAGAATGTAACTGATCTGAGCCTAACAGTTTCAATAATAAAAATATTTTTTTTCCTTATCGGGATTATCCCTCTCTATCTTATTTTATTTGTTTTAGCTAAAGAGTTCGCAAGACAGATAAATCTGCCACAGAAAATAACTCACAAATTAATTAGTGATAATTTTACTGAAATAACCAAACTGAATGTTTTTATTGTTTTTTTTGCAGTAATAATTTTAATAGCGGTAATTACTATAACAGGCTTTATTATTTCAAGGAATATTATCCGTGAGCACAGAAAGATTTACAGTATTTATTCTGCCGAATATCAGGCAAAAATAGCGAATGTGGTTTCTCCCGGTAAAAAAGCAACAGGAAGAATAATTAAGCGGGAACATACAACTATCAAGGAATATTCCACTCAAATCATCAACGAAACAGTTAACAGACAATCTGCTAATTATATCCCAGCAGATATTTATACAATAGAATTTTTGAATATTTTAAACATGCCAGTTTATTTGAATTTCCAGCTTATCGGCGATGTAAATTCCAATAAATTAATAGCAGAACTTGGAACATTGTTTAAAGATAAAAAAAGCTCTGTCCCTCTTGAAAAGAAAGAAATAGAGTTTTTTGTTAATAAGGATTTCAGTATTTCACTGCCCGGACAGGAACTTTGATAAATTAATTTGCAGCAACAAGGTATGATTTATAAAAATAATATTGAAGTAAAAAAAACCCAAACAGAACGTTGCAAGACAAAACATCCAATATTTTTGATACATGGAGCAGGTTTTCGCGATGACTCAAGATTTTATAATTACTGGGGAAGGATACCTGATGCTTTAAAAAAAATGGGTACAGAGCTTTACTACAGCGGACAGGATGCATGGGGTTCCATTGAATATAATGCAGGGATATTAAAAAAAAAGATTCTCGATGCCGTCAAAAAAACCGGTACAAAAAAATTCAACCTCATCGCTCATTCAAGAGGGGGACTTGAAGCCCGTTATATGATAAATGAGCTTGGCATGGGTGATTATGTTGTATCTTTGACAACGATTTCGACACCTCATTTTGACTCTAAGACTATGGATTTATTTGTGAAACTACCCGAATTTTTATATAAGTTTGTTTCAATATTCATAAGTTTTTATTTCAGGCTGCTGGGTATATATTTGGAAGCTTCCCCTGACTCTATATGGTTTTATAAAGCCTGAAAAACAAACTACTCAATCAGCACAAGCCCGAAATAAACGGCTTTACCATTATAAGATTTTACAGTATCGATTTCATATCCAAATTTTCTTACTGTAGCAAAGACATCGATTCCGCAGGCTTCCATGGAGGGTCTTGCTTCATCAGGATATTGGCAGCCTTCAGTAAAAGAACATGCTTCTTTACAAAGTCTGCATGGTCCTGCTCCCATTCCAAAGGCTTTGTAATAGCCTGACAAAAAAAGTTCTCTTTCAAGTTTTGCAGCGATTTTTTTTGTATCCAGACGTGTCGATTGAAAAAGTATTGCTGTATTATATTCATCGAGCATTTTACGGGTTGTTTCAGGTTCAGGAGAATACGGAGGGCAGACTAATGTGGAGTTATACCCTTCACAGCCAAATTGGCATTTAAGTCTAACCCAGGTGGCGGTCACAACTTCTTTAGGGTCAATGATTTTGGTACTTATAGCGCCATTTTTTAAAACTAATTTTTTAAAATTTTCTTTTTTCATTTTTAAAATAATTATAGCAAATTAATGTTATTTTTATTATAATTTTTTATTATCAATTTGAATTATTATGAATGAAGATTTATATAGTATATTGATTTTTAATATTCCGGTGATCCTATTGTCAATAATTCAAATCTTTAATTTGAAATTTAAAAAAAAAATTTTATCTGTTCTTACATTAATCGGTTATATTATTTTAGCTGTCTCTGTAATAATGTTATATTTAATTTTATATACTTTGGGATTACTACTGGGCTTTTCATTTGATCTGACTAAAAATATTTTTGAAAAATTTTTATTTAATGATAATAATATGCAATTTGATTTAACCGGTAGCATGCCGTCTGTGATAAATATTTTTTTTGTTTTATTGATCATATATATCTTGTTTTTACTTATTGTCAATATAATCAATATTATCCAAATAAAAAAATATTTAATTTTGACTTCATTGTCATTAACTCTTATTCCCTATTTTCTAATTGTTTATTTAATAATTTTTTAGATAAATGGAGGTGTTTTTATGAGTACTGGTATTATTTCTTTTTCAAAATTAAAATTAGATGCAAAAACAAAACTTACAGGCAACTGGACAAATGCGATTATCGTTAACTTACTTTATATTATTGTTGCAGGTTCAGCATCATCAACTTACCTTTTATCTTTCATCTTTTTAGGACCTGTTTTACTTGGGATTTATAATTATTATGTAAAACTCGTCAGGAAAGAAAATCCCTCAATAGAAAATTTATTTGACGGATTTAAAAGTTTAAAATTGATAATAAAATCAATAATACTTTTTTTTGCAATTTCTCTTTTTATATTATTATGGTCGCTGCTTTTTATTATACCGGGCATTATAGCAAGCTTAAGGTATTCTATGGCATTTTTTATTTTAAATGACAATCCCAGCATGGAATCGATTAAGGCAATAGAACTCAGTAAAAAAATGATGCATGGATATAAAGTAAAGCTTTTTTTGTTATATTTTAGCTTTATAGGCTGGTTTTTTCTTTGTCTGCTTACTGCGGGTATCGGCTTTATCTGGCTTATCCCTTATATCGAAACTACAGTTGCTAATTTTTACATGGAGCTTAAAAAAGCATCTGCTCCCAGCAGAGAAAAGGCTAGCAGAAAAAAAGTTCCCCTAGCCGTCAGTAAAAAAACAAAAAAGAAATAGGGACTCCTTAAGGATAGCCCCGGGTCTATCCCCGGTTATGAAAAAATATTTCTGGAAGTATTGAATTATTCTCACTGGAGAGAAGAAAGATATCTTGAGGATTATCTGATGTGCAGGACTGCTGTAATACCCTGAGCAATGTCTGAATTTGTAAATTTGTAAATTTGGTAAAGAAAGACACTGTTTGTATTTTTATTGAAAATAAGTAAAATCTTTTTCCGGGATTATATTATTAATTTATATTAAATAGTTAATACTGAAAAAGTACTAATTTTTTTTGAAAATATAAAAGATTCCAAATGTACAAAGAAATTGCCTTAAGCAATTTC
>JAFGQB010000262.1 GCA_016935915.1 Spirochaetota bacterium | reverse complement strand
AGCTTTTCAACAGACAGCATGGCGTCCATTGCTTTTAATGCTTCTTCGGGTGGATTAGCAACAGAAAACATTCTGGTCATATCCACATGATAACCTTCAAGTACAAAACCGTAATCGCATATTATGGATGTGTTTGGTGGAATGCACTCATCATTTCCGCCGAAAGGCAGGGCATTTGATAATCCTGCTCCTGAACATATTCCGTCGAACTTATTTGGAACCAATGAATTTATGCCGGCAGAAAGAACTCCCGGTGCAAGAACTATACTTTCCTGTCTGCAATTTAAACTCCCTGCACCATTGACCCTGAGATAAAATTCAATATGAGCGCTTAATTCAAGTTCTGTGATACCGGGATGATAATTATTTCGGATTACTTCAGGAATCTTTGAAATAATTACTCCAGCTTTCCGCTGGATTGCAATTTCTGATTCGGATTTGATTGTACGCAGCATTTTGGTATCCCATGAAATATCGACAGCTTCAGGTTTATCTAAAAGTTTGAGCATTCTTATCACTGTTGAATACGATGATGCATCAAGCACAAATCCGCATTTTTTTATTTTATTGTTAAAATGTTTTTTAAAGATAGCAATCAGATCTTTAGAATTTCCAAATATCTCAAGCGGCATATGACGGCATTCTTCCCTGATCCGTGGAGAACCTTTGCGGGCAATAAGAAACGGCTGCCCTTGAGCCGGGATAATGCAGTAAAGAGGAAGATTTGAACCTGAGTAATAATACAGCTCAGTGGTCTGACTGAAGAGAGCAATGTCAATCTGTTTAGAGGCAAGCTCTTTCTGAAGTGCACTGATCCGAGATTTGTATTCCTGTTCTGTAAATATAGCCATGAGGTAAAATATGAAATTTTATCATCAGTGTCAAGAATAAATATTTGATAAATGAAATAAGTGAATGAATTGTTCTACGGCTTATTTTTTAAGATAATACATATGTGGGACTATGATCTTATTGGGCTTATTACTGCCGTCGTAAAAGATGTCGATGATGGGAATATTAAAGTCCTTTTGAATGTTTTTAAAGATGGATGTGGAAACAACTCCCGGACAACAGAATACAGGATTAACATGTATAACTGCATCTACGATCCTGTGCTTGATATAATAGAGCATTCTAGTTAAGCTTATCGTTGTTTCTCCTGCAATAAAATGTTCAATACCGTATTCATTCAAGAGGTTTATTGTCTCATTGATGGGCGGCTCTTTATTGTCGCCCAATAGATCGCTGAAGATATTTTCAAATTTCTTTTCATAATTCAAAAAACCTCTTATAAAGACCGGATTGAGGCTGTTCTCCCGGATGTCGGCATCGATAAAATGTGCAATGATTTCCGAGTAGGAGGGGATCACTACTTCACCGCCGAGTTCTTCAATGAGGCTGTAGATATCATTGTTTAAAAGAGTGTTATATTTCACATAGAGGTCCCCCAGAATGCCGATGAGCGGCTTTTTTTCCTTTTTGATCATAACTGACTGAAAGAGTTTTTTAATTTCTTCTGCTGTATCAAAAAGTGAACCACTGGAGTTTAAGCAATCTTCAATGAGCTTAACAGACTGATCCATGACTTTTTCTACTGATCCTTTTTCAAGTTCATAAGGATGCAGGGAAAAGTATATTTTATAAAGGATCGAGCTTAAGATATTTACTGAGAGCAGGTTTATGCCCATTCTTTTTGAGAAGCCTGGTATTTTTGAAGCGGCATTGGGGTTGGATATGCTGATCCCGTGAAGTTCCGCCTTTTTACATGCCAGGTCCAAAAGAACGGGGAACTGGTTGAAATTACATGCCAGACACAATGTCGGCATAAAGACAATGCATTTTCCGGGATCAAGTTTTTGATTCCTTATAGTTTCAATTACCGAACCAATTATTGCAACATTGGGCATGCATTCCCCTCCTGTTGCATACCTGTAACCTGTGTTGATCATCTTTTTTTCAAGAGGCATGGTGACGGCTTTATAACCGCCTGATTGAAAGACCATTTTTTGTAATTCACTGATAATGGGACTTATATAGGGAATCAATACAGTCTTATCTTGCGTAAACTCCATATCGGAAAAGGAAAAGTAGTTTATTTTCTTCTTACCTTTTTCTTTTTTTTCCAGATCATTTTTAAAGGTTTCAACTGCAGCTTCGATTCTTGTCTGATAACCTGCATCACCGGTCAGCTCATCCAGTTGAATGATAAGATAAGGTTTGTCGATGTCCTCCATGATTTCCTTAAAATAAGTTATCAGATATGAATCCGGACTGCACCTGAAGCAAGTCAGGAAAACGGGATATATATTATCATTTTCCATTACGGCTTTTAATGCCAGAAGGATCTCCTGTCCGTAATACCAGTGCATTCTCTCCATAAAACTATCATGCAATTCATCAGGGATCAAAGAATTTTCAATCATAGACTGATGAAGAAGTTCAAAGCCGAATGATTCGAGTGTCCATGGAATATTTAAGTTCATTGAGGGATCAAAGATCACATAGGGTCTGCCAAGCAGTATGATTTTAGGTTTTTTCTTGTCAGAAACTATTTTTTTTCCGATATTCTTCCACTCTGTTTTTTTTCCATTGAAATCCATCCATGCATTTTTAAATACCTCCATGACTTTTACTTTTTTTAAAGGCATTTTTTTTTCAAGATAGAGGGCAAGTTCCTCTGCGATGATGTTTATTGAGCGGTTGTTGAATTTGATTTTGGGAGAGATGAGCTTTTCCGTAAGATCGAGAGCAGGAATATTGTTGATTATAGAAGGAGCATATTCCGAATAGTAGCAAAAATAGGAATCCGTTATTTTTTCAGTATATTTTTCTTCCATTTCCAAACGCTTTAAGATATTTTGTTCATTTATAATAGAAGGGAAAAAAATAAAATCGATTTTTTCATTTAAAAGTGATTCAACTGCACCGTGGGCATTGACAATAGGGGTGCAAAAATCTGAATTGACCAGTAATCTGCCTTTTTTAATATTTATCTGGTTTTTTTTGGAAAGTTTGACATTAAATCCCAGCCTCTGAAAAAAGTCTTGAAAAAGAGATAAGTATTGCACCATATAGAGAGTGTCGGGAATACCGACAGTTACTTCCCCTTTTTTTTCCTTTATGTTAACAGCAAAGTTTTCATTAAATTTTTTTTCAAGCAGACTTAATTTATCCTTTGTTCCGGCTTTTTTACTTTCATACTCTCTGCCGCAGAGCATGCCCCAGACCAACTGATTACCGTTTACGTTATAGATGCTTAAGTTACAGTGGCTTGTACAGAGAGTACATGTTTCCTGTCTTACTGTAAATTTCAGATCAAAACCCGAAAAACAGGATTTGTTCACTCCTTTGTCTAATAAGTAGAGAGCTGTACCGATTGCTCCGGTTAGATGACAATATTTTGAGACTATGATAGGTTTTTTAAGTTCATTTTCAAAAGCTGCTACAAGAGCTTTGTTCTTTCCTGTGGCACCCTGAAAATAGACCTTGTTACCGATTTTGTTTTTACCAACGACTTTAGAAAGATAGTTGTCCCTGACACTGTAGAGAACAGATGTAATTAGCTGGCTTTTTGTCCAACCTTCTGCTAGAAACTGGTTTATATCCCTTTCCATGTAAACTGTACAGCGGTCTGATGTATAAGGCGCTATTTGTCCCATGGCTATTCGGGAAATATCATCCATATCTATTTCCAGCTTTTTTGCCTGTTCTTCAATAAATGAACCTGTTCCAGCGGCACAAACATAATTCATTACAGCATTGATAATGTTCCCATACTTTAAGGTTGTGAATTTTGAATCCTGTCCGCCGATCTCGATTATGGTATCAACTTCGGGATCAATAAATGATGCCCCTTTTGCATGAGCAGTTATTTCATTAATAGCAGTGTCGGCATTTAGAATTTTTTCAATAAGCTTTCTTCCGGAACCTGTTGTTCCTATGCCGTTAATTATATAATTTTTATCAGAGAATATTTTTTTCGTTTTTTTTATAAGATTAAAGACAGCCCTGACAGGGTCTGCTTTTGTTCTTGTATATAATCCTGTTATTATATTTTTATTATTGTCTATGACCGCAAGCTTTGTACTGGTTGAACCAATATCAATTCCGATGTAGATATTTTTGCTTGAATCCTCAGGTTTTTTATAAATCGTGATTTCGATCTCATCTTCGATATAGGAAGTATCTTCAGAAAAGTCAGGATAATCCGTGAGACTGATTGAAAGCTTTTCCCTGGCTGAATCCTGCGATACTATTGACTTTTTGAAAATTGTTTGAGGATTAAAAATACTTGAGCCCAGTAGTGCTGCACCTATTGCATTGAGATAAATACTGTTCTCATTGACAATGATCGGTACGGATAAAGTCTTTTTAAATTCCGAAACAATTTTTTTGTTGAGGCTTACCCCTCCTGCCAGAAAAACCTTTTCAGTAATTTTTTTGCCGCGTAAAAGATGCGCTATAATACTTCCTGCAACACCCTCGCAGATTCCTGCTGCAATTGCATCAGTTTTATAACCATTGGTCTGGGCATGTATGATGTCCGATTTAGCAAAGACTGCACATCTTGTTGCAATGGATGGTGTATTGTCCCTGCAGGAATATGCTATATCAGATAATTTTTCAGATGAAAGGCCTAACCTTTCTGCCTGCTGATCAATGAAGCTTCCTGTTCCGGATGCACAATCTGAATTGATGATATGATCTTTGTATTTAAATTTTTCATCAAGTTTAATATAATAAAAGGTTTCGCATCCGATATAGATTATATACTTGCATCCGGTTTGAAGAAATTGGTTGGCTTCGGTTGATGAGAGTATAGTGTTTATCAGAGGGATACCGTCAAGATCATAACTGCCTGTTACACCGAAAGTATTTTCTTTTTTTTCATTATAATGTTTTTTAAAAATTTCTAACTTGATCTGATTTAATGCTGTAAAGATATCTCCGTTATGAAGCATTATACTTTTATCGATGATTTTATCATTGTCCAAAACAACATATTTAATTATTTTGGAACCGATGTCAATTCCTGTTTTCATTCTTTTTTACCATTATCATAATATTAAGACCCTGGATCATCAGGTGCTTTTTATTT
>JAFGQB010000261.1 GCA_016935915.1 Spirochaetota bacterium | reverse complement strand
CTTGATCTTTTAACAGTTGACGGTGCTGGCGGAGGCACAGGGATGAGCCCATGGAGAATGATGAATGAATGGGGAGTTCCCCCGGTTTATTTACACTCTCTTGTATATCAATATGCTAAAAAATTAAACGAAAAAAAGAAACATCTTCCTGCTATAGCTTTTGCAGGCGGTTTTACTTTTGAAGACCAGATATTTAAAGGTTTATCTCTCGGTGCACCGTTTGTAAAATTAATAGGAATGGCTCGAGGTCCTATAGCGGCAGTCATGGTAGGTAAAACAATAGGAAAGTCTATTGATGAAGGACAGCTTCCTGTATATATTGAAAGATTTGGTTCAAAAAAAGATGAGATATTTGTAACAGCATCTCATCTGCGCCATATTATGGGTAATGATGAATTTGAAAAGTTACCTACTGGAGCAATCGGATTATATACTTATTATGAAAGACTTGCTCAGGGTTTACGGCAGTTAATGGCAGGTAACAGAAAATTCAGCTTAGAACACATTAATAGAGATGATATTGCGGCTTTAACTAAAGAAGCATCAGATGTAAGCGGGATCACATATATTCAGGATTCAGATAAAGACACAGTTAATGAAATACTTAACTTCTGATATAATATTTACTGCAACTTGAACATTTGGGACAAATAAAAAACATTCATAAGTTTATAAAACACTAGAAAAAAATTATTTTTCTATTGTTTTTTAAACTTTTTTTTTCGCAATTATTATCCTGTCATTGAGATACTGCCATATAGTATCAATATCATTAAAGCCGATTTTTTCCATAATTTCTCTGTATTCTTTAAAAGTCAGCCCCTCTTCTATACCTTCCCATTTGCCGAACTTCCTGTTGATTTCATCCTGTAAATCAGGTTTATTTATTAAAGCACTGAAATCATTGAAATATCTGTCCCAGTTTTTTATATTATTATCCTTAAACTCTTTTTCATAAATCTTTTTTCTCTCATTTTCCACAAAATTCTGAATATCATTGTTTCCATTTCTCATATGATCAATATTTATAAAATATCCGCCTGCACTCAATAATGAAAAACTCTTATTCAAAACTTTAACTAGATTATTTTTACCAAGCCAGTGAAGAGCTGTTGAAGAAACTATCAAATCAAAATTCTTTTCATTTATTTTTTCCCATTCATGGTCTTTCCTTATATCCAAAAGCATAAGTTCTACAATTTCATTATCCATGTATTTCTGGCATGAGAGCCAATATAACAGAGGATGATAATCAACTCCGACTATTTTAATGTTTTCTGAGTAATTTAAAAACTTTGATGAAAAAGAAAGAGTCCCGCATCCTATGTCAAGTATCCTTATATCAGCTCTGTCTGTAAATAAATATTTGACAAGGTCATTTATAAAATCAAATCTCTCGTTTCTGTATGGCACATATGCATCCTGCATACTCTCCCATTGTGCGAGCCAGTAGTCAATATCTATACTGCTTTTATTTTCATCGAGATATTTTACTATTTCATTCATTTATTCACTCCCCTATCTTCTCATAAAACTTTTGTCATCCTTGATAAAACCAAATTTTTCATACAAACCATGAGCATCATTTGTTCCCAATATACCTTTTAAGTTCTTTAAGTTTTCATTATTTACAATGGTTTCAACAAGTTTTTTACCCACGCCCTTTCCCCTGTGCTCTTCCTCAACCCAGACATCACAGAGCCAGTACACAACAGCAAGATCCGTAACAACTCTAGCAAATCCGACAAGTTTGTTTTTATAAATTGCTCCATAGCAGATTGAGTTCTTTATAGATTTTTTTACGGTTTCCAAAGACCTGTTTTTTGCCCAGTATGATTTGGTTAAAAAAGCGTGGATGTTATCTGCTGAAATCCTCTTTTTATCGTTAGTAACAATGTAATCATTGTAAATTACTGTTTCTTTTTTTATTTTATTCATCATATTAATAACTTAAATTAATGGATAGAGCTTAAAAATTAAAACAGAATAGATTAAAATCGATCTTATTATCTTTAAGATCAAAGCTGGTTTTATTCAAATTTTCATTGTATTTATCAATCATTTCCTTTAACTTCTTTTTTCCCATTTTATAATAATAGCCCGCTATCGGGTAAAAGGGTATTGAAGCCAGAAGAAATAATCCTCCAATAACACTAAAAATTGTGACTAAAATTAAAAAATCAGCAAAAAATATAACAATAGGTATCGGTATAATAAAAATCAAGGCATCAATATCAAAAGTAATTCCCAAAGATAAAAATGACTCAAAAGCCCTGTTATTCTTATAGTATGCAGTAAAATCAATCAAATCATCTTTAGTTCTGGAAAACAAAAATAAAAAATCAGGATTTAATGTACTAAAAAAATCCTCCTGATCAACACGTATAATAACATTTGCTTCATCCGTTACACTGCTTATGCTTCTGAATTTGATCATTCCGACTGCTTCATAAACTTCTTTCTTTTTTCCGTTTTCCTTTTCAGCAGGAAAAAGCGAAAAAACCATTACTGTCATTATAATAATTAAGATTAAATTTTTCATTATTATTCTCCATTTAATCATTCTGGCTATTATAATAATTTTTTAATATTAATGGATGAAATTTTCAATTAAATTAATATTATTTTTTTACTTCTAATTCATTTCCCCTTTCTATAAATCCTCTCAACCTGCAGACAGAATGCCTCAAGTCTTGCATCAATTACCTGCGGGAAAGGGTTGCCGTCTGTTTCGATTGATAAGAACGGTAGTGAGTCAACATCTTTATATTTTTTATAATGAACTTTTGATTTTTTTTCAATCTCCGCCTTTTTATCAAGCGTAGCTTCCTTTGACAATATTGCTTCAACGACTTTCATGGGCATGCAGGCAAAAGGGCTCAACGATATTGCCCCATGTACTCTTTTTAATATTTCTTTGTAAAAATTGCCTATTACCAAAACTTGCTCGCCTGTATATCTAATACTGAAAAACTTTTTACCATAATTCATTATTTTATTAACATCAATAAAATCATATTCATAAAGACCTGATTTTGACATTATTCTTTTGACTTTTTTTTCAATATGATTGAACAGTTGCTTTTTAACAAAAAACTGCACTCTTTCCATAATATTCGAAAAATCATCCTGTATGACTTTTTTGTCAATCAGATAATCAACATACTTAAAAAAACCCGTCAAATGTTCCCTTAACATTATTATATTATTTTTTGCCAGAGTTTCCTGCAGGTTCTGGCAGCAAAAATCGTCCCTTCGCGCAAAAAAGTCGCCTAAAAGTGCAATCTTTTTTGATCTTGAAAGTTTATTTTTTAAAGGTACTTTTTTTAACGTTTTTGATGCTTTTTGTAAACTTTTCCATAAGCCTTTTGCCCAGTATCTCTGCATTGATCTTCTTATTTCAAACCATTGTTCATTCAATATTTCCATGGCTCTGTCCCTATTCTTTGCAAGAACATACAATGCATTTTTGACATCATCCATTACATCTGCAACAACCAGTGTCTTTAAAAAACTGATCATTCCAGCCATGGGCATACCCCCGTAACCGTTTTCAGGACTTAAACTGAATAAAGCGACATTTTTTAATTGTAATTTTATTATGAGTTTATTAATAAAAACACTGTACTGAGTGAACCTGCAGTTACCTGGATTAGACGGCATGAAGAATGCAAGCTTATCATTTTCCTTATAATTATATTTTATATATTTTAAAAGTCCCCCGATAACCAGGATAACAGGAAGGCATTCCTTGCCGATTGTGTTTTCTCTTCCGAGCTTAAAAGCCTCCTGATCATATAGAGGCATAACAACCGACTTTATACCCACGCTTGTAAATGTGTCTGCTAAAAGTTGTGATGAATATTCGCCCATGGAAGGTATTAATATTTTAACATCGGAGTTTTTCATGGGTATTTTTTCATTGTAAGATGTTATGAAAAAGCCTTGAGCATCTTCAATGACTATTTTTGCCGGATTAAAATCATTTTTGTTCTTAACTGTTTTATCAGGAGTTTTCAAAAATCTATCTATAATATCAATAAAAGCTTCTATCCTTGTATTAATGCCTGTATCAGCAGTATGACTGTCAGTTTCTAAAGTCAACGAAGGCTTATCTTCCATTATCTCCCTGAAATATCCAAGTAAAAATGAATCCGGACCGCAGCTGAAATTTGTATAATACAAGCCAAACAATTGAGGATGCTTCCTGACAAAATAAGAAGCCTTAATTAATTCCTGACCAAATGCCCATGTCATGTATTCAAAGCAGTACTCATTTTCATATGGTAAAAAATCCCATGGTAAGATTTTATAACCAAGTGCCGCAATTTTTTCAGGTATGCTGTAATTTATGTCATTGGACATAGCATTATAAGGTCTGCCGAAAAGAACAATAACAGTTTCACCGGACTTTTTAATTTCATCGAGTATTTTCTTACCGATTATTTTCTTTTCCTCTTTAAACTTATTAAATATATTAAGAGCATATTTATAAGAATCTAAAGCATCTTTTTTTGATTTCCCCAGCGACAATGCAAGCTCGGCAAATGCTTCTTTTTGAGTGTCAAAACCTTGAGAAAAATTAAATTCCTGCTCTAAAATCACTGTTTTATATTTTGCAAACTCTTCCTTAAAAGCACTCTTTAAAATATATGCTTCACTCTGCAGTGTTAGACAAGAGCACTGTCTCTCTTTCTTATAGCTTATGCTATTCTCGACATATAACTCAACTACTTTTGGAAGAAATATAAAATCTATTTCTTTTTTCAAAAGATTATAAAAATATCCGTGAGAAATCTCAAGGGGAAAACAATTTGAATTGTTTTTAAAATCAAGACCTTCTTTATCAATTTCATCCGAAAGTAAAACATTAAATCCCAAATTATCAAAAAAATTAAAGAACAAAGGATAAAGATGATTTGTCAAAAAAGACTTTAAAACACCTATTTTTTTACTTTCGCTTTTTTTAATACTGTTTTCTTTAGCATACTTTTTAAAAATCAGATTGTTCCTTGTATTTATAAAATTCAATTGATCGATCTTTATATCAGATTTATTGATAATATTATCATATTTATTGCATGCTCCTCCGAACGGATAAATATTATTATCTATTTTAACAGTAATTATTTTGCATTTTCTGTCGCAATGAGGATCTTTGCAGATGAATTCTTTACCGTAATTTATAGCTCTGTCCCTTAATTCAACAAGGTTAAAACTCTTTTTCTCAATTTGCCTGCTTGATATTCTATTTTTAACTTCCAGCGCAACTCCAAAAGCTCCGAGCAGTCCAGGTTCAGGAGGAACTATTATTTTCCTGTTTAAAATTTTTGCCATTGCAAGAGGCACTGCTTTGTTATAACATACTCCTCCCTGCATGAAAATTTTATTTCCAATCTGCCTTTGTGATTTAACTTTATTCAAATAATTAAAACACACAGAATAGATCAAACCTGCAATTATGTCATGATTGTCTATGCCTTCCTGAATAGCAGTTTGAATATCGGAACTTATGAAAGCAGAACATTGATCATTGAAGTTCGGCGGTCTTTTTGACTGTAAAGCGATTTTTTCGATATCTGTAAAATCAATATTAAAATTATTTTTTACTGCCTCTTCTATAAATGATCCTGTCCCTGCAGAACAGGCTTCATTCATTGCATAATCAACCGGCACAC
Organism: Spirochaetota bacterium; assembly: GCA_016935915.1. Taxonomy (GTDB): domain Bacteria; phylum Spirochaetota; class GWE2-31-10; order GWE2-31-10; family JAFGQB01; genus JAFGQB01. The sequence continues at coordinate 2,237 of JAFGQB010000261.1, read as the reverse complement.
CATTTGAAAGATACATATATTTGGCATCCTGTCCCCCGATTTCAAATATTGTATCAACTTCTTTATCAAAATATGCAGCTCCGGTAGAATGGGCTATAATTTCATTGATCACACTTTCTGTCTGAGCATGGATACCGGCAATTTTTCTGCCCGAACCGGTAACGCCAAGTCCAATTATTTTTATTTTTTTATTTATCTTTTCTGAAAGTTCTTTATAACAGTTCCTGCCTGCCTGAACAGGAGAGCCGTTTGTGCGCAAATATGATGAAGCCAAAATATTATCATCATTTGTTCTAATGATAAGAGCCTTTGTAGTTGTTGATCCTACATCAAGCCCCAGTATGCATTCATCATTATTTTCAGCTTTATGATATTTAACAGTTTTAAATTCCACCATATTTTGAACATTATCAATTTTGGAAAGAAAATTAAAAGTCACAGGCTGTTTTTTGAAAACATGATTTTTATCTATATTTAATTTTGTTTTATTGATTAATGCATAATATGCGGCACCCAATGCCTCAAATACATGTGATTCTTCGGGTATCATATAATTATTAATACTTTTTGATAAAAAATTCATTACACTTAAATTTCTGGTCACACCACCGATAAAAAGCACATTTTCATCTTTGATCTTCTTTAAGAGGTAAAGAATCTTATCTGCCATCATCCTGCTCAAACCTGCAATTACATTACCTACAGGTACGCCTTTGTTAAGGGCGTGTGTACAATCGCTTTTGCAGTAAACACTGCATCTGCCGGATATGTCATAAGGCTCACAAGAATTTGCAAGCTCAACAGCATCATCAAGTTTTAAGTTTATCCTTTCTATCTGCTGAAGAAAAAACTCCCCTGTTCCGGAAGCACATTTATTTTCTGTTTCAACTTTCTGGATATTAAAAAAATTATTGAGTTTATAAACAATAAAATTTTCTGCTCCAAGACTTGCAACGGCATTGAATGATTTTTCAACCTTTTTTTGATCAATAAGATAATTTATGCCATATTCAATTGCTTCGGGCTCTGTAATATTATCAATATTAATTAAATTCTTTATTTTTCTGCCCGTTAATATACCGAAATCAAATTCATCAAGATTGATTTTTGAAATTATTTCATTAAATGTTTCAAAGGGATTTTTCTTGTGACTGCAGTTTATTATTTTACCGACTTTAAATGAATCATCCGTTTTAATTAATTCAACAACTTTGACAGCTGAAGCGCCAAAATTAATGCCAAGCGACTTTATATGCATAATATTTTTTTATAATTAAGATAGGTATATATAAACCTGATAAATAAATAAGTCAAATGAATTAATTCATTTGATTCAAATATCGATAGTATTCCCAGTAAAATTATAAAACGATTTTCCTTTAAAATATTTATTTAAAAGTACATATTTTTCAACACCTGTGCAGTGGGAAACAGCGATTTCTTTTATATTAAAGTTGTTCATTTCATCAATAATTTTTATCACCTTCTCATCATCCTCACCCTTTAGATGAAAGCCCCCAATAACCAGTTCAACAGGAAGATCAAATTGATCAATAGCAGTCTTTATAATATTTGTTATGCCTCTGTGCGAACAGCCGCTTATTATAATTAATCTATCCTCTTTTTTTATAAGAAGAAATTGTTCATCCTCAAATTCATCAGGGATAAAATTATCGTCTTTTTTGATCATCATATTCTTGAAGTGTGTATCTAAATCATTATAAATATTAATTTTCGAAATTATTATAATCTCTTCTGTAATACCATATCCGTTATTTGTAAATTCAATCCTGTTATCGAAAATATAAGAACTAAAAGGAATTCCAATATAACTATTGTCGAGTTTATATTTTCCAAACAATGCTTCTTTTTTCATTAAAATCTTTGCTTTGTCGTTTATTTTACAAAACTCATAAAGTCCGCCAGTATGGTCGTAATGTCCATGGCTGATGACACAGTAATCAACTGCCGGCAAATCAATTCCTAATTGAGAAGCATTTTTGATAAAATTATCAGATTGACCTGTATCAAATAATATTTTTTTATCTCCTGCTTCGAGATAAACAGAAAAGCCGTGTTCTGCTATTAATCCGGTTTTATAAACAGTATTTTCAATTAATGTTGTTATTTTCATAATTAGATTATATTATTGAAATTCCTTATTAAACAAGTTCTTATAATGTTCCCCTGTAGGCAGGAGAGATAAAGGGACATCTTTGCCATTTTTCTTTAAAATT
>JAFGQB010000260.1 GCA_016935915.1 Spirochaetota bacterium | reverse complement strand
TCAATTATTATTTTACTTCCTAAAAAAGAAAAAAGCAGTAAAAATAATATATTTTTATATTTTTACCAATTTTTGGGGACAGTGCTTGAAAAAAAGCAGATTAATTTAATTTTTTTTATAGGATTGGATATTTTTGCAGGATAAAAAATTTTAAATATCTGCCTTCCGGGTATGAGATATTATAGGGATGATCATGAGGCTGGATTTTTGATTCAAGAACTTTTAGCTGGCATTTTGTATTTATGGCACACTGGTTTAAAATTTTTATGAATGTAGTTTCGTCCACATGGGTTGTGCAAGAGGATGAAACAAGAATGTCATGGTCATTCAATTTTTCCAAAGCTTTTGAATTGATTGTTGTATAGGCTTTGATAGCATTTGCAAGCTGTTTTTTGTTTTTTGCAAAAGAAGGAGGATCCAGGATTATCAAATCATAATCTCCTTTCTCAAGACTTTTTAAATAGTCAAAAACATCCGCAGTAAAAAATTTATTTTGACTGCTATCTAAATTGTTCAGTTTAAAATTGATTTTTACCTGTTCGATTGCTGGTTTTGATATATCAACGCTTGTAACACTTTTTGCATTTACAGCCGAATATACTGAAAAACCACCAGTATAACAAAAACAGTTCAAAACATTTCTGTTCTTTGTATATTTCATTAATGCCAGACGGTTTTCCCTCTGATCAAGGAAAAACCCTGTTTTTTGTCCCATAACAACATTTACCCTGAATTTAAATCCATTCTCTATTATATCAACTTCATTAAGCTGTTTCCCGAATAATAATTTATTTGTTTCTTTTTCGAGACCTTCCTGTGTTCTTACTGATAGCGCGCTTTTTTCATAGATCATTTCAGCATCATAAATAGAGACCAGAGCATCAATAATAAATTGTTTTAATTTATCCATTCCAAGAGTATGAATTTGTATTATAATAACATTATGATAAATGTCAATAACCAGCCCCGGTAAATTATCACTTTCACCGAAACAGAGTCTGTAGGCATTTGTATTATTAAGATATTTTTCCTTTTGAGTTTTTAAACTCTTTAACCTCTCAATAAAAAAATGAGTATTGATCGCTTGCTTTTTTCGGGTCAGGACTCTTACAGCGATATTTGTATTTGAATTAAAATATCCAATCCCTAAAAATTGATCATTAGAATATATTTCACACAGATCGCCGTTTTTGAGACCTGCATCGATTTTTTCCAATGCTCCCGAAAAACACCATGGATGCCCGGCAATTATGTTTTTCAAAACATTTTTTTTGATTGTTATTTTTTTTAAGTTTTTATCATTTTCCATAACTTATCATTAAATATAACAAATTTAAGTAATTTACTCCAAAAAAAACATATTTTTTTGTTTATTTATTTTTGATCTGCATTTTTTTGGTGCGCAAAGCAAAACCGGAAAAAAGCGGCTTTCTTTTTTGATTAAATACCTATTTTTTTTTCTTATTTATATTCCTTTGCAAGCTCTGTCCCCAAAAAAGCTGATTCATTTGTTCTTATTTTAAAAAACCTAAATTTAAAGAATTATAAATAGAATTTATTTTAATTGTTTAATTAAAATAAAAATATACAATTAAATATTGAATTTTTGTATAAAAATTTATATTATAATTTAATGATCAGAGAATATTTAAATACGAATTTAAGAAGAAAACAGATAATTGATGCAATCAGTAAGATAATATTGGAAAAAGGCAGTGAATTTGTAACTATAAGAAGCATATCAAAAGCTATAAATTTATCTGAAGCTGCAATTTACCGCCATTTTAAAAACAAAAAAGAGATATTTATTTTTTTAATTGATAATCTGTCTATTAATTTGATTGATAATCTGTTGGATATAAACAGAATAAATTCAATTGATGATTTGTTTCATGTGTTTAAGAATCATATAATCAGTATAGAAAGGATCAGGGGTATTTCATTTTTAATAATAGCTGAAATATTGAGTCTCGGAGATAGTGATTTAAATGAAAAACTACTGGAAAACATCAATAAATATTTAAGAAAAATAGAAAGTGTTATTAAAAAATGTTTGGATGATAAAATAATTAAAAAAAGTATTGATCCTCATGTAACAGCTTTGATTTTATTTAATAATATTCAAGGTATGGTTTACAATTGGTATATAAATAGGTTTAATTATGATCTTATTGATAAATTTAATTTACTCTGGGAACATTTAAAACACATTTTTTATTGAGTCTGCTAGTAACTGCCGCTAAATTTATTAACAACTGCAATTACAATAACTGCTAAAATTGCTCCGATAAATAAAGCAGCTATGATATTTCTGATTATGACATCTTTTAAGTTTTCTTTTTTATTTTTTTCCTCTGCCATAAATACCTCCTTATATAAATGTAAGTAAACGATCACTTACATTTATATTCTAATTTATTTTAAATTGAAAGTCAACTGCATATGATAATAATTTTTAATAATTTACAAAATTTACTTATTTTTTTAATTTTCATCAATTTTAAAGTAAAATTATTATTTATTAATAGATTTTAAGATATTGATTTTTTTTTGTTTAAATGTTAATTTTTTTTATGCTTTTTTAATTTTGTAAACTTTTATATGAAAATAGCTATTTTTAATCATCCTTTTACAGACTTTTATACAAGTCCTGACAGATTAAACTGCCGCATTCTTGAATATCTTGCTGATATTATTAAACCTTTTAAATCTACTGTTTTTGATGTTGTAAAAAACAGATCTGAGAGGATAGAAATTCCTGATGATCTTAAATATCTTAAAGAATTCATGCTGAAAGATCAATCAACCTATTCTTTTTTTCACTCTTATTGTAAATTCGGTGATGAGAAAAATTTCAATCATAAATATTTTAAAGAGTTTTCACCGGATGTGATTTTAATAACTTCGTTCGCTTTCTGTTATTTTGAGGGTTTCAGGATGATGACTGAATATCTTAAAAAAATAAACAGGAACCTCATTATAATTTGCGGCGGCGCAGGTCCGTCCTGTTATCCGGAATATTATTTAAAAAATTCAAAAACAGATTATGTCGTTGCAGGACCAGCAGAACCTGTTTTGAAAAAACTCTTGTTCAATATCAAAGAGAAGAAAAAAAACCGATTGTTAAATGTATATCATAGCGGTGATATTAATTTTTTAAAGTATGATTATAAATATGATTTTAAACCTTTTATAGCAGAGAAAAAAAGTAAAATAGTACAGATGCAGTTGACCAGAGGCTGTCCCAAAAAATGCTCTTATTGTTCTGTTAGATTGACTGCAGGAAATATCTTTTTAAAGTCAAAAATAAAAAAAATAAAGGATAAATTACTGAATTTAAAAAAATCGGAAAATGTTAATATCGATATTGAGGATGATAATATAAGTTATGATAAAGATTATTTAATAAAAGTTTTAAGATTGATCAAAAGTAGTTTTAAAAACTATACATTGAGCTTTGAGAACGGCATTGATTTTACAACTTTAGACGAGGAAGTGATTAGAATACTGGTTTTAAATAATATAAAACAGTGGAATTTATCATTGACTGCCATTAATCCTGAAGTTTTAAAGAAAACCGGAAGGAATTATAATAAAAAAAATTTTGATGATGTAATTGAAAAATTGATGATATATAAAAAAATGATCATTGTATATTTTATTTGCGGTCTACCTGATGATAAAGAGAAAAATATTCTTGATTCATTATTATATCTTGCAGAGAAAAATGTATTGATCGGTATTTCTAGTTTTTATCCGGTTCCCAATACAGAAATTATTAAAAATATTGATATAAAAATTAATCCTCAGTTTATGAAAGGCACTTCCTTTTATAAATGGGGCAGGATCTCAACTAAAAAATTAATTACTTTTTTTATGATCACAAGATTTATTAATGCCACTAATAAACTATTGCCGATTGATTTTAAAAGTATCGTGAAAAAATTCTCTATTCGGGATTTTCAAAGAAAATTATCGGATAATGATGAAATTCAGGTGATTATTATAAATGCCTCCAGGGACGAGTTAACATTGATCGGAATATATTTATCATTAAGTTTGAATGAAATTATAGGTATTGAAAAAATCAGAGATAACGAGTTTAATTTAAAAAAATATGATCTGGATAAAAAATTAGTCAAAGATTTTTTAAATAAACTATTAAAAATTGAAAAATACAGTAAGATCAAGCTCTAAGAAGTCTCTTAATAAAATATACAGATAAATAAATTTGAATTATTGACAATTTTTAAGGATAGAATTAGCGCACAAAAAAAAGTTAAAAAAATATTTTGATTTTTATTTTATTTTCTAAACTATTTAAACATAAATTGCCGATTAAATACTATATGTTAAACAGCAAAAAAATTTTTAAGGTTTAAGAAATGAAGTTTTTATTTATTGGCGCAGGCAACATGGCGCAGGCAATTATCAACGGATTGATCAATAATAAAGTCATAAAAAATAATGAAATTTATATTTATGAAATAAACTCAAGTATTTGCAGAAAACTAAAGGAAAAATATAAGATAAACAGCATAGATGATTTTAGCTCTATCAATACTTTTGATTATATTTTACTCTCCGTTAAACCTCAGGTGTTTAATAATTTTAAAAACGATAATTCAATGCGTAACCTGGCAGAAAAAACAACTGCAACACAGGTTATAGTATCAATTATGGCTGGTATTTCAATTGAACAGATAAAAGAATTTTTTATAAATTGCAGAAAAATTATAAGGGTTATGCCGAATACTCCTGCATTAATTGGACAGTCAATGAGCGTTATATCAGCTGAGAAAGATATTGAACCAAAAAATCTTGAATTTGTTAATAAAATTTTTCAATCAATAGGAAAAACGGAAATATTGGATGAAAAACAAATTAATGCAGTAACTGCATTAAGCGCATCAGGACCAGCCTATGTTTTTATATTTATTGAAGCATTGATTTCTGGAGGTGTGCTTTGCGGATTATCAAAAGAAATAGCTGAAAAACTTGCCGTACAGACGGTTTTAGGTGCTTCCATAATGGCAGGACAGGATCGTACATTAGAAGAATTGAGACATATGGTAACATCTCCGGGTGGAACAACCATTGCTGGAATTGCTGAACTTGAAAAGAATGCTTTCAGGTCTTCTATAATACAGGCAGTAAAAGCGGCTTTTAAAAGAGCTGAAGAATTAGGCAAAAAAAGCAGTTAGAAAAATTATGAAAAAATATTTTTTTTATCACCTAAAAGATAAGATTATCGATAAGCATGAAAATAAATATAAAATTCAAAGAAAAGAACTTATTTTTAAATTCTTTAACACCTTTGGCATTATATTTTGTCTTTCAACAGCTCTTTATCATTATTTAATCGGCAATAAATTATTATTGTCCTATTTTGAGTTTTCTTTTGTATTAATTTTATTGGTTAATTATATATATTATATTTTCTTAAAGGATTTAAACTTCAGTTGTTATATTACGTTTTTAATGTATATTTTTTTATGTTGTGCGCTGTTCATATCTGGCGGATATAATGACTTGGGCATTATATGGATACTTGCTTTTCCAATGGCTGCTTATTTTCTCAAAGGAAAAGTCGGAGGATTGATACATATTATTGTATTGATTACTGTTCTTTTTTTACTTTTAACAATAAATCACTTCAAACTTTTTTTCGGAACAATACCATATTCATACAGTTCTTTTTTCTATATTTTGGTTATTTTTTTTATAAATACCTTTATAACCTTTGTATATGAAGATACTTTGAGTAAAAGTGAAAAAGATATTGCAACTCAATTGTATCAGGATCAACTGACCGGTTTGCCGAACAGAATGCAATTAATTGAGGACATGGGCAATCCTGATGATTATGGATTAATACTATTAAATATCGATGATTTTAAAACCATTAATGATCTGTATAAAAGCGGTATCGGGGACATTGTTTTAATTGAGCTTTCACATAGATTGAAAAATCTTTTAAGCGTAAAAAATATTTATAATATATATAAACTGCATGCCGATGAATTTGCGGTTTTGATCAAAGGGACATCAGTAAAGAAAGAAATTCTTGAAACAGCAAAGATATTGCACAGAAATTTAACATACGGAGTAATTATAAGTGAGGTTGAAATAGTAATAAAGATATCAATGGGCATTGCAAGCGGGAATAAAAATTTATTATCGGATGCAGACATGGCATTAAAGCTTGCCAAGGAAAAAAAAGAAAATTATATTTATTTCGATCCGTCTATGAGATTGGTTGAAGAGTATGAAAGCAACATAGAATGGTTGAAAAATTTAGAAAGAGCAATAGCCCTTGATAATATTGTTCCATATTACCAGCCTATAGTTAATAATTTAAACGGGAAAATAGAGAAATATGAATGTCTTGTCAGGCTTATTCTTAATAACAAAGAAATCACTCCAAATTTTTTTTTGGATGTAGCCAAAAAGGCTAAAAGCTATTCGCATATTACAAAATTAATGGTTTTAAAAACTTTTGAAAAGTTTAAAAATGAAAATTATCTTTTTTCATTAAATCTTTCGGCAGATGATATTTTAAATGATGATACCACAGCTTTCATTGAGTCATTGATCAGGGATTATAATATAGGTAAAAGGGTTGTTTTTGAAATCACCGAGTCTGATCATATAGTAAATAATGATAAAATCACCAGTTTTATACATAATATGAAAGCTTTAGGCAGTGAAATTGCCATTGATGATTTTGGTTTTGGTTATTCAAATTTTGAATATATTTTAAGAATGAATATCGATTATATTAAACTTGATGCTTCTTTAATCAAAGACCTTTTAAAAAATAAAAATTCTGAAATTATTGCTCAAACAATTGTTGATTTTTCAAAAAAACTAAAAATAAAAACTATTGCTGAACATGTTGATACTAAAGAGTTATTGAATAAGGTAAGAGAATTGAGCATTGATTATTCCCAGGGTTATTTTATTGGAAAGCCGAAACCAAATATATATAATGATGAAACAGCACTTTTTTGATATTAATAAAAATGTCTCTTGACAAAAATCAATTTTATAGATAATTCCTAAAATATGTGATTATTAATTGCTTTATCTAAAAAAATTATTTATTATTAAAAAACAATGAGTTTATCATGGATGTAATAATTAGAAAAAAAATCAAATCAATTTTATTTTATCATAAAGTCATACTGTATTTTTTATTAGGCATACTTTGGGCCCTGGCGCAGATGACTTATTCTTTTCCTCTTCTTACATGGTTTGCATTGGTGCCTTTTCTTTTTACAATAAAATATGAAGAAACTAAATATGCTTTATTTTATTCAATTATTTTTGGAGCAACAACTTATCTTTTTAATTTGTGGTGGATGCCTTTTGCCGTTTCCAAAATACTCATAGCAAGTTTCCCTAATAAGTTATTTATTGTACCGGTATGGCTGATTTCAATACTGATTTATGTTTTTGTGTCTATTTATCATGGTTTTGTCTATGTAATTATATATTATATTGTTAAAATATTATCTAAAACCAATCATTATATTTTTTATCTTGTTTTTCCTTTAGCAGCAACTGTTTTTGATTATTTTTACCCGAAATTATGGCATGATCAAATTGGTTATTCACAATTTGTATTTTTCCATTTTTCTCAGGTGTCTGATGTTTTCGGTGTTCCTTTCATAACTTATATAGTCCTCTGTTCAAATACCGCTATTATTATTTTTATTGAATCTTTTATCTACTATAAATATATTATGAGAAGTTTTCTTCTGGTATTAGGCATCACCATGGTTATTATTGCCGTCAGTATTTATGGAATATTTAGATATGATTATATAATGGATATGAGTGAAAAAGCAGAAAAAGTAAAAATAGGTATTATACAGGGTAATTTTACAGGATTGGATAAATTTGATGAGAAAAAGTATCAGGATATGATAAAAACTTATAATGATCTATCAAAATCAATATTGATACAGAATCCTGATCTGATAATTTGGCCGGAAGGTGCTGTCCCTTATATTATAAATACGAATGTTGAAAATTATAATATGATCAAAAATTTTAAAAATGTTCCATTGATTACAGGAATAACATTAAGTAAAGATGAAAACAAAATTACAAAGTATTTTAATTCTATGGTATATATATCCGGAAACAATAAATTAATTGATTATTACAATAAAAATAAGTTAATTCCGTTTGCTGAAAATTCTATATTGCCTTTTATGAATAATTTAAATCTTATAGGTTATATTAATTATTCAAAAGGGACAGAGCCAAAGTTGTTTGAATATGGCAAAATAAAAATTTCTCCCAATATCTGTTATGAAGCTATTTTTGATAATTTTATTCGAAAATCTTTAGAATTTTACGCAAAAGACTCAAAAGAAGCAAATTTGATTATTAATGCAACAAATGATTCCTGGTTTGGAAAATCCGTGATTCCTGAGATACATATGCATATGTCGGGTTTCAGGTCCATAGAAAACAGAAAATCATTGATAAGGGTTACAGGCACAGGCCATTCAGCATATTTTAATCCCGGGGGAGATATAATATATATTTCTGAACTTTTTAAACAGGATTCATCTGTTTTGGAAGTGCCCTTAATTGAATTCAAAACCATTTACAGAAAATGGGGCTGGCTTTTTATCTGGATTTTATTGTTTTTACTTATTATAATAATAATTATTGTCATAATACGAATCACTGTTTTTAGGTATAACAAAAGCGTATTAATTAAAAAAAAGATCCATTCCTATAATCTAAAAAAAATGTGGTTGGAATAAAATATCTAAAAATCAATTCAAATTGAATATTGCTAAAATCAAATAATTTTTATATTATTTATAGACTTTTTTTAGCACTTATTTGAAATTTTGGAGTTATTAATGATCAAAGTCTTGGGAACAGGCAGTTATCTGCCTGAAAAAATATTATCTAATCATGAACTTTCGAAAATGGTAGACACTACCGATGAATGGATTTATAAAAGAACAGGGATAAAAGAGAGAAGGATAGCTTCAGACAATGAGGCAACAAGTGATCTGGCAGTCAAAGCTGCAGAAAAAGCTTTAAAAAATTCTAATTTAAAACCAAAAGATATTGAATTAATTATAGTCGGGACTTCAACTCCCGATTATTCGATACCTGCTGTTGCTCCGATTATTCAGAGAAAATTAAAATGCAGCAATGCTTTTGCCTTTGATGTAAATTCGGTCTGTACCAGTTTTACTGTTGCCTTTATAAATGCATATGGTCTTTTATCATCCGGATTATATAAAAATTGTTTAATTATCGGTTCTGATACATATTCAAGGATTTTAAACTGGAGGGACAGAGCTACTTGCGTTTTATTTGGCGATGGTGCAGGCGCAATGGTCGTGACTGCGGATAAAACAAAGCGGGGGGTTTTGAGCCATTCATATTATGCAGACGGGCATGGAGCAGAATATATCATGATCCCTGTTGGAGGGAGTAGAAATCCTTTGGCAAATATTGATAACTATTCCAAAGATGATTTGTTTTTTAAAATGGAAGGTAAAAAAGTATATGAATTTACGATATCTAAAGTTCCGGATACAGCAGAGATATTAATAAATAAAGCCAATCTTAAGGCAACTGATATAAACTGGATTGTTTTACATCAGGCAAATTTAAGAATAATTGAAGCGGTAAGTAAAAGATTAAAATTGTCTAAAGATAAATTTATATTGAATATTGACAGGGTCGGGAATACCTCTTCTGCCTCAATTCCTATAGCAATAGACGAAGCAGTCAATAATAATTTAATTAAATCAAATGATCTTATAATGATGATTGGTTTTGGGGGAGGCTTAAGCTGGGGCGGAGTTATTTTTGAATGGTAGGTGATTTTTTGAAAGATAAGATGAAAACAATCAGCAATATATCAAAAAAGGGCTTAAACCCATCTTTATCGATTGCCTTTATTTTTTTTTTATTTCTAATTGTTATTACATGTCAGACAATGAAGAATACCCAAGAAATTATTCAATTAAAACAAGGTTTGAATTTTGAAATACCTGAAGATATGTATGATTCAACAAGAGATGCAAAAAGGTTCAGGTACAATAATTTTTTAATAGATATAAATAAACATTATATAGACTCAAACATTGTCATAGCTGTAAGAGAAACCATAAATTTTAATAACTATTCTTTAAAATCTTTTGTTGAAACTGATCAGGCAAAGTTAAGACAGCATTATAATGTGGAATATTTAAATGAATGGAAGCCTGACAGATTAATAGAAAAAAAAATTGAATTTATATCTTTTCAGTTTTCATACAATTATTCAACTGATATAATATATCAGAGGAGCATATATATAAAGTATAAAAATATTTTTTATGTTGTTTCATTGAGTTCTAAAAGTTTTAAAAATTTATTGAGCAATAAAAGCAATTTGTTCTGGGATAGTATTTATTTGGTTTATTAAAACTTAATTTAAAAATGATCAGAATTTTATCCTCATGCTTACATAAATCGGCATATCATAAAAGAAAAGATCAACGGTTAAAAATTCATCAGCCCGGATTCTAAAAAGTTCCATGCCGTAGCCTCTTGCTTCATCAATATATTTGTTCCAGTACTCACCATTATTGAAATAGCTCATTGCGAATCTTAAAGTAGGCTCTATACCGATTATCAGGTTAATCCTAAAATATGTAAACAAATGTAAGGAAAAAGGAGAAGAAATTGTTATACATGGATAACCAGTGAATGGTTTGGTGTAATTGATGATTTTATCCTGTGTGATCATTATATAAAAAATAAAATATTCAAAACCCGAGTCAATCCCTACTTGTACACCAAGGAAATTTTTAAAATAGAATATATGTTCAAAGCCGAAGGATATTCTAAATTTATAGTTTGCACCTTCTAAATTTTCTTCATATTCATTTTTTTCATTTTCTGTTCTTGATATATTTATAGCTTTTATTCCATAAAGCAATTTAATATAAAAGTTGTTATCTAACTTTGAATTAAAAGGAACACCGATGCCGAATTTTAATTCATAGCTGAATATGCCCGATGTTGAGCCTATTATTGAATTATCAATGAAAAACCTGTAATTTTTTATTATATTTTCCAGCGGTATTTTTATATATTTAATATCGATTTCATAATTATATTTCTGTTTATACTCATATAATATAGGTGAATTGTCTTTAAGATGTATTTTAAATTTTCTAACTTCACCGGGGTTATCATCAAAAACAAAGATTTTAACATTAGAATCATCATCATTAGTTAAATTTTCTGTTTCAACCGCATAGTCGCTTATATCATCACAGACAAAAATAACACTGTTTTTTAAAAAAGGAATGGTAATTAGTTTTTTGTTTTCCTGAATTAAGTATGTCCAGTAAGAATTTTTATTTATTTTAAGCAAATTCTGGATCAATGTTTTTTTTTGATTGTCCAATTTTGATCTGTTGCTTATAATTGACAGAAGTTCTACATCATAAGAAGAAAACTTTTCAATTATTGCACTGCAGTACTTTTCAGAGATTTTTTTTAAAAGAAAATTCAAGTCATTTTTTGCATTATATCTGAATTCAGTATTTTCCGTTACGGAATCCTTTATTGCATCATAGGTTTTAATATTTACTGTTATAATATCGTTTATTATATTTATGGTTCCATATATTACCAGATCAGCATTAAACTGAATTGAATATTTACCGGCAGTGTCCTTTGTCGGTTCAAATGTATCTGCTTCTGATAAATTGGTTTCAATTATATTAAATTGTGATCCTAAATTGTTTTTTAAATTATAATGAAGAAGACTTGCTAAATAATCATAACTTTTGTTTTTACTGAGATTTATTATTGGTAAAATTGATGTATTTCTGATAATCAAAGATTTATTACCGCTTAAGATTTCACCATATATATTTATATTGAATATTATTAAAACAATAAATAAAAATTTAAGTTTCATTAACACCTCTAAAATATAATTATATAAATTTCATTATACTGTTAAAAATCAAATATTTCAATAATTATTAAAGTTAAACCTTTTTATTAAAAAAGTTTAAAAATGGATGTAAACAAACAATAAAATTTAATTAATCTGTAAAGTTTATAAATATTATAAAAATTATTGTATTAATCATCGATATTTCTTGACAACAATTTTTAGTTATGTTAATTGAGTCTTTTACAAATACTAAACAAGAGAGATACTTATGAGAAAAGATAAATTAGAGCATTATAAAGAGCTTTTGTTAAAAGAAAAGCAGGAAGTTCTTAATGAACTTTTGGAAACTGATGAATCAGCCAAAGCATTATTGGAAGATGAATCCCACAATGTTAATGATTCAATTGATCTTGCGACTTCGACAATAACTCAAAATTTATTGAAAACAATGAATCAAAAAAATCAGCAGAAGATTATGGCAATAGAAGCTGCATTAAGAAGAATAGGTGAAAATGGTTTTGGTGTTTGCATATCCTGTGGTTCAAATATTGAAGAAAGCAGGCTCGAAGCAATACCATGGACAACAAAATGCATGAAATGTAAATCAGACGAACAAAAGAAGAAACATCAGATATTATAAAATTTTATATAAAAAAAGGCTGTCTAAAATGGCAGCCTTTTTTTTAATACTTTGAACAATTGAACATTGATATTTTTGGCGCAGGGGATTATCGGAAAAAACATTTTTTCTATTTAGATCAATACCTGTATTATTTGTTTAATTAATTTTAATTACTTTACAAGCTCTGTCCCTAAAAAAAGATAATCAAGAACTGTCTAAAGATTGTTTT
>JAFGQB010000259.1 GCA_016935915.1 Spirochaetota bacterium | reverse complement strand
GTTGAGCCTGTAAGGATCATTGCAATAATGGACAGAAATAAACATAACAGACCAAGGGTTCCATTAACAATATATAAAATATTTGTAGAATGCAAATATGTTTCAGGTAAATTTGCAGATAATCTTGAAACAGAAGCATCTGATTATTTTACTTTAGATAAGCTTCCAGAACTGGCTGAAAAAAAGACAACAAAAGAGCAGATTGAATTGTGTTTTAGGGCAAAAAAAGAAAAAGATTTTATTCCTTATTTTGACTGATTGAATTTTCTGCTTAAAATTTCTGTCAATTGTGATATTAATAAAATAAAAATAATCGAATAAATAAAGAGTGTTTCAAAAAAAGTTTTTAATAATATTAGATTCAAATTTGATAAATTTATAACGGATTTTAAAATAAATTTCGGCTTTTTAAAATTAATTTTTTCCAGATTCAATGATATAAAATAACTGTTGTTTTTTTCTTCAGTTAACCACGATGAATTTATACCGTTAAAATCATATTTTGATTTTCCTATTTCCAGTGTTATATTGTTGATATTCTTTAAATTAAATTTTTTGTTGATTTTTATTGTTAATTGAGTGAAATAGTGAATTTTGTCTTCCCAAAGATAAATGTTGGACTGAATCGGTTTTTTATTGACTTGGGAAGTTTTTGTGCCTATAGATTTTCTGTAAACTTCGATATTTTTTAATATGTCCGTATTATTTGATGATATCGAAATTTTAACCGGTTCAACAACTTGAGCGTATTTGAAGTTTAAAAAAAGATCGAAAAGGAAAAAAAATAAAAAAAAGATCAGATAGATTATTATATATTTTTTGTTTTTCATTATAAATTGTCTCATAAGTATCATTGCCCTTTATTTTAATGAATAAATTGCATATTCATCATTTTTATAAATCACAGGATATGAATAATTTTTATTTGTCTTGCCTATATAATAATCAATATTATATTTTTTATGTATTTTATTGATTGTTTCTTCATTTAAATTATAAAAATTTTTTTCAAATTTATTCGGGTGATCATAGTCTTTAATTTCAGTATTGTTTGCAAGATGCATTCTTTTATACCATTCAAAAATATCAATTTCCGATTGCGGCGAATGCTTAAATGAAACAAATTGCGATCTTTGGGCAAAAACATAAAATCTTTCAAAATATGGATCAGATAAAAATGTGTCATTTTTATTACTGTTTATATTTACCCATTTTAAAACATCAAATAAATTGTAATCAATATTATTGTCAAGATAAAAAACTTCATAATTTTTATTTTTATTATTAAAATAAATTTCAGTATCTTTAAACTTAAAAAATACTAAAAATGAAGCAGTAATAATAATTAGCAAATTTAATAATTTAATTAAATAATTAATTTTTATATTTTTTATAGTATTAATATTGAGAAAATTATTAATAATAATTGTTATAAGCAAAAAAGAAATAAACGTAAGCATTACATCGGGTAGTCTGAACCAATAAAATTTTAACAGATTGATATTGCCTAATAAATAAATAATTAAACCTATTAAAAATAAAACTGCACTCATTAATCCGAATGAAGACATTATTTTCATGTCCTGCTTTTTACTGAATAAATAAATAAATAAAAGAAAGATAATTATAATTATAAAATAAAAAAAGAAGTTTTTATCCCAGCTTGAAGGAAGAGTATGATGTGCTACTCTTAATTTTACATAAACAATACTGGCAAAATGTGAAATTTTTTTATCAGTATTGCTAATTATATTTGTTATTATAAAATAGATGCCAAAAATTCCAGCAATCGGAAATATAAATGAAGCTTTCACTAAACTGATTAAATCATTTTTAAAATATTTAATATTAAGCAAGACTGTAAAGAACAAGCAAAAACAAGAATATAATCCTATTAAGACATGGAATGATAAACTTAAACCTAAAGATAAGAACATTTTAATATAAGATTTTTTCATCAAAAAATAAATTGATAATATTGAGAAAAAATAAGAAAAAACTTTTGTTTCAAAATATCTCAAGAACCATTCACCTGCAGTTAGACTTGGAAAAATGCAATATAAAGTTGCAAAAAAGACCATTAAACAGGAGTTTACTTTGAAGTGTTCTCCAATTTTATAAAAAAGATAAGAAAAGATTAAGATAATAATAATTCTTCCGATTATTGATACAATCCATAAAGGGAATATAAGTGCTAGTGTTCCTGCAAAAAAATTAAATAAATACCTGTAACCGATTCCTAAATTAAGATACCAGTCATTAGTAATCCAGTTTTTATTCATAAAATGCTTAGCATAAACCAGAGTATCAGCTTCATTACTCTCCAGAATGTTACGAAATAGTAATTCTGATGTTAAAACTATAATTAATAAAAAAAACAGATGATACCTTTTGATAAAATTTATTATTTTTTCCATAAAAATTATTTTAATATAACTATGATTTAAAAATAAAAAAAAGCTGTCTTACAATAAGACAGCATCTATATAAATATTTTTTATTAACCTAAAAATACATGACCATCATTATCTACATTTAATATGGTTTTACATTCCGAGCATCTGAATCTTCCAGATTTTGATGCTTTTAAATTTTTCTTGCATATCGGGCATTTGAAAATTTTCGGAAAAACTGTTCGTACTTCTTCAGTTTTTTGTCCTGAGAAAATCTGTTTGGCTTCATCAAGACTGTTTGTAATATTGAAAAACTTTGAAAATCCTAATAATTGGAATACTTCAAAAACTTTTGGTTGTAAAAAGGATAAAACCAGATCGCCTTTTTTCATTTTTACTGTTTTTAGAAATGAAGTAAAAGCGCCAATTCCTGTTGATGATACATAATTTAATTCACTGCAGTTAAATAAGATTTTTATATATCCGCCTTCTATGAGTTTATTGACTTCTCTTTGAAAATCAGCTGAATTATATGTATCTAAAAAGCCTTTCAGGTTTAAAATGATCATTGAGGAATCTCCGTTGTCTTTTTCTATCTGCATTCTCAATGAATCTTTAATTACAACCATGTCTTGACTCATATCTAACCTCAAATTATATTTTCACATTATAAAATATACTGTTATAAATGTAAATAATTTTGCAAAAAAAGTCAAATAATAATTTTTTTTTTATAAAAATTATTATTTTTTATTCTCTTATTAAAAATAATAATTTTTTATCAGTTTTAATGAAAAAAACTATTATCATTAAAATAATTTATTTTTCAAGCTCAAATTGTGCGCTTGCTAATTTTGCAATCGGCACTCTAAACGGTGAACAGGACACATAATTCATTCCGACTTTTGCGCAGAATTTAACCGTGTTTGGTTCACCGCCATGTTCACCGCAAATTCCTATCTCAAGGTTTTTATTAGTTGTTCTGCCTAATTTAATAGCCATATCAACTAATTTGCCTACTCCTTCCTGGTCCAATACCTGGAAAGGATCTTTCTCATATATATTTTTATCGACATAAACCTTTAAAAACTTACCTGCATCATCTCTGGAAAAACCGCATGTCATCTGGGTTAAGTCATTTGTACCGAAAGAGAAGAAATCAGCAATTTGAGCTATTTCATCTGCTGTCAGAGCAGCTCTCGGTACTTCGATCATTGTCCCAAGCAATATATGCAAATCAATGTTAGCTGCTTTTAACTTATCATCGATTATTTTTTTTGCAAGATCGATCATAAGTTGTAATTCGTATTTTTTACCTGCCAGAGGTATCATGATTTCAGGAATAACATTAATTCCCTGTTTTTTCACTTCAATAGCCGCATCGACAATAGCATTTATTTGCATTTCGGCAATTTCCGGATAAACTATAGTTAATCTTACACCTCTTAATCCTAACATAGGATTAAATTCATGCAATTCATGTATTTTTTGCTGAATAACAGTTACATCAACTCCCAATGATTTTGCCAATTCTTTTTGTTCTTTTTCTTCATGAGGCAAGAATTCATGCAGAGGAGGATCCAAAAGTCTGATTATTACAGGGCAGTCTGCCATTTCCTTAAAAATGCCTACAAAGTCACCTTTCTGTATCGGCTGTAATTCTGCCAATGCTTTTCTTCTGTCGCTTTCATTTTCAGCAACTATCATTTTTCGCATGGATAAAATTCTGTCTTCTTCAAAAAACATGTGTTCAGTTCTGCATAGTCCGATGCCTACTGCGCCTAATTCTCTTGCCAGCTTTGCTTCTTTTGGTTTATCTGCATTTGCTCTTACTTTCATTTTTATAAACTCATCTATCCATTTCATGAATTTTCCGAAGTCCCCTGCAAGCTGAGGATCCTGAGTTTCCAGTTTTTCTTTGATTACTTCACCAGTTGTACCGTCTATGCTGAACCAGTCACCTTGTTTTATAATATTCCCATTTGGAGATTTAAATTCTTTCTTTTTATAGTCTATGATTATCTGTCCGCATCCGGCAACACAAGGTTTGCCCATCTGTCGTGCAACAACTGCTGCATGGCTTGTCGCTCCGCCTCTTGCAGTTAATATACCTGTAGCTGCATTCATGCCTTTAATATCTTCAGGTGATGTTTCTATTCTGACTAAAATTACTTTTTCACCGTCTTCACCCATTTTTTCCGCTTCTTCTGCAGTGAAAACCGCTTTACCCACTGAAGCACCGGGTGATGCATTTAAGCCTTTTGCAAGGACTGTTCTTTTCTGTCCCGGTATAAACATAGGATGTAATAGCTGATCCAGCTGCATAGGTTCAACTCTTAGTACTGCTGTTTTTTTATCGATGAGCCCTTCCTCAACCATATCAACGGCGATCTTTACTGCTGCAGCACCTGTTCTTTTACCGTTTCTAGTTTGGAGCATATAGAGTTTTCCTTCCTGGATTGTAAACTCCATATCCTGCATATCCTTGTAATATTTTTCAAGTTTTTCTCTAACAGCACATAATTGTTTGTAGCAGTCAGGCATTTTTTCTTCCAGTGAAGGATATTTTTTCTTTCTTTCATCTTCAGATATTCCATTATCATTTGCCCAATTTTGTGATTCCCAAAGGCTCATTTTTTGAGGGGTTCTGATACCAGCAACAACGTCTTCACCCTGAGCATTAACTAAAAATTCACCATAAAAATGGTTGTCACCTGTAGAAGGGTTTCTTGTAAAACATACACCCGTCGCTGATGAATCACCCATATTGCCGAAAACCATTGACTGTACATTAACAGCTGTACCCAATAATCCTTTTATATCATGGATTTTTCTATAAGCAATTGCCCTGTCGTTCATCCATGAACCGAATACTGCATTAATTGCATGCCATAACTGCTCTCTTGGATCATCCGGAAAATCAGCACCTTTTTGTTTTTTATAAACCATTTTATATTCTGTTACTATTGCTTTTAAATCATCTGCATTTAAATCAGTGTCATTGACAACGCCTTTTTTCTTTTTAGCTTCATCGAGTACATGTTCAAAATCTTCATGCTGGCAATTCATCGCGACATTACTGAACATCTGAATAAAACGTCTGTATGAATCCCATGCAAATCTCGGGTTGTTGCTTTTTTTAATTATACCTTCAACAACTTTTTCATTTATACCTAAATTAAGAATAGTGTCCATCATACCGGGCATACTTGCTGCTGCGCCGCTTCTTACAGAAAAAAGCAATGGATTATCAGGATCTCCGAAAGTCATTCCTGTTGATTTTTCAACTCTTTTCAGATTTTCATCAACTTCTTCCTTTAATCCTTTTGGATATTGTCTGTTGTTTTTATAATATAAATCACATACATTAGTAGAAATTGTAAAACCCGGAGGCACCGGCATACCAATATTGGTCATTTCTGCTAAATTTGCACCTTTACCGCCCAGTTCATTTTTCATTTCTTTTTTGCCTTCAGCTTTTCCGTCGCCAAAAAAATAAACATATTTCTCAGCCATTTTTTTCATCTCCTATAAACTATTTAAAAATTATTTTTAAAATTGATAAGCAAACATTTATACTATTTTTTATCAGGAAAATCAATAAATTTACAAATTAAATTGAAAATAATTAATTTGATTTTATAAAATATTAATAGGCAGTGGAACTATGATAACTTTGCAATTATTCATATTTTCCAAGAGTTACCCTGTTTCTACCGTTTTGTTTTGATTTATAAAGAGCCTGATCCAATGGCTCTATGATGTTTTCATTATATTTTACATGGTCAGGATCAAATTCAATTACGCCGAGACTTATCGTAACATTGAAAGAAGCTTGATCTTCATTTTTAAAATCATGACTTTCAATTATTTTTCTTAATCTTTCCGCCAGTAAGAAAGCAGAATTTGCATCAATTTCGGGCAATAATATCATAAATTCCTCTCCGCCGTATCTTGCTGCAAAATCAACGTTTCTGATAGATGCCATTAATATTTTTGAGATTTCCTTTATAATAAAGTCACCGATTAGATGTCCGTATTTAT
Organism: Spirochaetota bacterium; assembly: GCA_016935915.1. Classification (GTDB taxonomy): domain Bacteria; phylum Spirochaetota; class GWE2-31-10; order GWE2-31-10; family JAFGQB01; genus JAFGQB01. The sequence goes on along the minus strand of JAFGQB010000259.1, from coordinate 15,208 downwards.
CATTAAAATTTTTAAAATGATCTATATCAAGCATTATTAAAGAAAATTTATTGCCGTATCTTAATCCTATATTGATATGTTTGGACAAATTTTCTTGAAACTGATGATGGGTAAAGAGTTTTGTCATTCTGTCAACAATTGCTTCTCTATATAGATTTGCATTTTCAATAGCAATCGAAGTAAAGCTTAAAATGTCGATGCAAAACTGTATATCATCAAGTGAATAAGGTTCATTATTTCCTTTTGCACCCTGGAGATAAATGCCTACTGTTGCTTTATGTGATTTTAGAGGAATTAAAAATTCCGGTTTATCCCTATCTAATTCTGAAATTATTTTTTTGTTTTTAAATATTTTTTTAAATTGCTCAAACGATATCTGACTGAATTCCTGTGATTCGAAAAAAGTAGTTAGATCTTCTATTGATTCGAAATCCAATTTTATTTTTGAATATTCTTTTTTATTATAATTGTGATAGATAGGCGTAAGATCATCAATATCGTTTTTTAATACAAATGCCAAAAACTTTGGATAAAATTTTGAATAAACAAATAAATTGATGTTTTTAATTATAAATGAAGTATCAAGTCCTGATGTAATCTGTCTTGCTACTTCAAATATTTCCTTTAGATTTTGATTTTCAATAATATAATGATTTATATCATTATTACTATTTATCATTTAATTTCCTTATATTAATAAAATAAACAAGGATTTTTTTATCCTTACTTTATTGTTTTTAATAAAATTTATTTAATTTTAAAAGTATTTTTTCTAATTATCAAGGATATATTTTTTTTTTTAACTTAATTAATATATATTAATTTATAATATTATATCATATAAATATTTAATTGTATTTAAAAATTTTATGCTTTGTACAATTTTGGTGTTTTAGACTTTATATAATAAATATTTAGGTCGAATGTCGAATAAGGGATTAACCTATGAAATTTCATAAGATGCTACCTCATTCATTGATTTTACAAGTCATTGCTTCAGGCTTTCAGCCTTCGCAATGACAGAAAAAATGAATGTCTAAAAGACTATCTGTTTATTATATTTTTATTCGAAATTTGACCTATTTAATTGTTTTTTATAATGAACCATTGTGTAAATTATTGGATATAAAAATCAATATTGAAAACTTGTTAAAAATTTATAAATTTTTTGGCAATTTTAAATTAATTATTATATAATTTTACTAAAGGAAAAGGGCTTTTCAAATGACCAACAACAACAAAATCATCAATAAATATAATGAATCAAAATTAAAACTTGATAATTATATTATTGACAAAATGGGATTTATTAAAAATAAAACGGTTTTAAAAATAAAAGAATATCTTATATATTGTGTGCCTTATGAATTATCTTTTGACAACTGCAAGGTTTTTGCTTTTTTAAGCTCCAGTGAAGTAGCTTTTTTTTCTAAATTTATAAGTTCAATGCATTCTATTAATTTTTATTTTTCCTCCCTTGAAAGCAATAAAGAGACATCTGTTTTTTTAAGAATTTATATCGAGTCTTTTGATGTTCAGAATGAAAGCAGTAAAAATTGTTCCATTTGCCTAAAAATAAAGAGTGCATCAGAAATTTATAAAGAAATATTGTCGGGTCAGTTTCAGAAAATCGACACGATGAAACGCCATTATGAAGATACTAATTTAAATTATAAATTGATAGATTCTAAAAAGTTAAAAGAAACAGATATGGATCATAATGTTGTTTATAAATTTGGCTCTGCTTACAGCTATAATGGCAGAATCATTGATGTTTCCTTAAAAAGTATTAGAATTTTCGGTGAATTGTCTGCGGCAGATAAAAACAAGGAAAATATAACAGTAGAATTATTCAATAATGATATAAATTTTTTTATAAAAGGGAAAGTTATAAAGATAACAGAATCAAAGGAAGTCTATGGATTCTTCATTATTGATGCAAATATTAATTTCAACTATGGATTTGTAGATTCAATTTGTTCAGTGGTTTAAAAGTATTAATATTTTATTTATTATGACTTTCCAACATTTCATTTTTATATCTGTCAAAATCCAATAGATATTTTGTCAGCTCAATATTGCTTATTATTTTATCTTCAACCAGTATTTCCCCGAGTTTTTTATATCCGTCAGAGAATTTTTTTTGTTTCATTAAAGCATTTATTATATGCTGTCCTGTAACTTTGCCGTTAGTTGTTCTGATTAAAAACTCTCCAAATTTTTCAATTTCCAAAGCACCCTCCTTCATATTATTTATTACATTAAAATTTAATTTAATAATAGCAAGACAGGGCTATTAATAATTGCGCAGAGCCGTAAAAGCCCCAGACTAATAAAGGCTCCAATTTGACCTTTTTGACAAAAACATGTATTCCAAGAATAAAATCAGAACCCCAGAATAATATCATGCCTGCTGAAATTAATATGCTTTTTAGATTTATCTTTACAGTTAAATTATAAACAGCGGAAAACAATGAAACAGTTACAACTAAAATATAGATAAAAATATTGATTTTTTCTTTTAATGAGCTTATTTTTTTTAATATTAATTTATATAAAACAAACAAAATTATTAATATTAATATTATTGAAAAAAGATGAAAATATTGGAAAATATAATCTTTTAAAAATGCCGTGATATATAAAAGCTGGGTAAAAACAAAATAAACACCAGCGATCTGAATAAATTTATATTCAGGAGGTTCGATCATATTAAAAATATCTCCTATTAATGATAAAATTAATCCGACACAGATCAATAATGAGTATTGAGTTTGAAAATAATAAATGCTCAATAAACTGATTAAAACTAAAATAAAAGTTGTAACTGGCGTGAATAAATATTTTAAAGGGAGAATTTTTTTTTGAGAAAAATAAATTTTTATAACTAAGAGAACAAAAAAAACTATAATTAATATGAATTTTATCATTGTTTTGATTGTAATATTTTTTCCTTATTAAAACAACAATAATATATATAAATAGAGAATTTATTAAGAATAATTTTAAAATATAAAGATGACCGGATCATCTTTATAACTTGTTATTTTTAGTACAAAAATTAATTATATAAAGAGATAAAATTGAAATGGAATTTTTTGATAATTTTTGTTTGATTAAGTTTTTTTAAAAATAAATTAAAAAAACTGTAATAATATTATAAATTTTTAAATTAATTTAATAAAATTTATACAAAAACGTTGAAATATTATATAATTATTATATAATAACTGAATTAATTTTGGAATATATATATTATTTATGGATTCGCTAGAGCAGACAAAAATATTTTTTTTGCAAAAAGAAAATTACTTATATTTATATTTTTTAAATAAAATTACTGCAGTTTACTCGTTTTCTTTAAAAGAATATTTAAAAGATTTGATAAGAAACAATAAGATAAAAAATATCTGGATAGATTTAAGCAAATGTACTTATGTTGACAGTACAACCATTGGAGCTCTTATCCAAATCCATAATATGGCGGAATCTGTTAACGGAAAGTTGTTTTTATGCAACCTTTCAGTCAAAATAAATAAAATAATGGAAAATTCCCATTTAAATACTTTTTTAAATATTAAAGAGAATAAACAATTATTAGCCTTAGAAGATAAATTTTTGAATGTTTTGGCAATTAGTGAAAAAGAAGAGTTAACCGAGGAATTTATAATGGATGCACACCATGATATCATCAAAGTTGCACCTGATTTGAAAAATGAGTTTATTAATTTGTTTGAGCTTTTAGAAAAAAAAGTTTAGATTTTTATTATTCTTTCTTGAAGAAATTAACCTGATCTCTTCCGTTTCTTTTTGAATAGTACAATGCCTGATCTGCCATTTCAATAAATTCAATATGATCTTTAGGTTCATTTTCTTTTAACGAAGCAACTCCGGCTGATATTGTTACACTGATATTTTTCTTATGTTTTTTGATTTTTACTGATTTTACTATTTCTCTTACGCGTTCTGCAAACAGCATGCCTCCTTCTTTGTTTGTATCAGTTAATAGAACTATGAATTCCTCGCCTCCGTATCTTGCCGGAATATCAGATTTTCTGGCATTTTTAATTATTGCCTTGCTGGTATTTTTTAATACAATGTCTCCTGCTTGATGTCCATATGTGTCATTGAATATTTTAAAATGATCAATATCAAACATTATTAATGCAAGATTATAATTTTGCCTTTTTGATCTGTTCATTTCTTCTATTAATCGTGTAATAAAATAAGATTTTACATATAACCTTGTTAAACCATCAGTTATTGCCATTTCATATAGTATTGCATTTTCAATTGCAATAGCGGCATAAGTTGACAGTAATTGAAAAATCTCCAGATCATATTTATTGAAAGTATTATTGCTTTTTTTATTTATGGCTTCCATTACTCCGATTATTCTGTTATTGACTATCAATGGAACTGCTATAATTGATCTTGTTATGTTTTTAAGTTTATTGTCGACTTTATTGCAGAATCTTCTATCATTGCTGACATCTTTAATAATAAGAGATTTGCCTGTCTTCCATACATGTCCGGCTATTCCTTCCCCTATATTGAGTCTGATATCACTTAAAGCTTCAATATCTTTATCATTTGACAATGCTTCAAAATACAACTTGTTAGTTTCAAAATCTATTAATAGGATACTGCTGTCTAAACACTCCATTATTTTTTTTGTCTGTTCAAGAATTGATCCTAATACATCTTTTTTTGCCAGAGAAGAAATAATTAATGATGAAACATTTATTATGGATTTAAGCTGTAAGATGTAGTTTTCTTGATATTCTATCTTTTTGTTAAGCGCTTTTGTATATTTAAATATTTCGTATTTATTCAGAGATTTACCACCCATGAATTAAATTATAATAAAAATTTTTCATAATTAAAAATTAATTTTTCAACAATTCAGCTTTTCTTTTTTTTTCTAATTTCATCATTTCCCCGATTCTTTTAGCTTGAAGTGCAAAAACTTCAAGTCTTGCTTCAACAATCTGCGGATATGGATTACCGTCGGATTCAATTGCAAGATATGGCAGCGGCATATTTTTATCAAGCTGATTAATATTTTCCCCGAATATAGAATCTTTATTGACGCTTATTTTACCTTCCACTGTCATATTGTTGTTCAGTATTGCTTCTGCCATTCTGGTTTGAATGCAGGCAAAAGGACCTAATGATATTATGCCGCTTGAATCATTTAATGAATCTCTTAATCCGACACCGATTGTTATACCGACATCTCCAATAAGCCTTTTATCAACCAGGGAATCGGAAGTTTTTAAAATTGATTTTATATTTACTGGATCGTATTCATAAAGCCCTGTTTGAGTAAATATTTTTTTTATTTTTTTTTCTATATTTGACTGAATAGATCTTTTAATCAGAAAGAAAAACCTTTTAAAGTAAGAAATCCTGTCCTTTGCATAATTTTTCCAGATAATATAATCAATATAATAATGCCATTCTGTTAATGGAGTGAATTTTGTAATAAACCCTAATTCGGAAAGCTTTTCTTCAATCCTCTGTCTGCAGAAAGGTTCATTCCTGACATACATTTCACCTGTAACAGTTATTCTGTTCGCCTCATCAATCGGCATTTTTAACTGAATTTTAGACAATGCTAGACTTGTCATTTTTAATCTTTCTGTAAGAGTGATATTTTCTTTTTTCCCCAGGTTTAATAGAATTTTATCCCATTCTTCATTAAAAATTTTTAATGCTTTTTCCTTATCTTTTGCAATAGTCAAAATTACAGAATAAATTTGCTCCATTACATCTGCAATGCAAAAACCTTGCCAAACTTTTAAAAGTGGTGCCAGTCCCATGCCTGCAAATCCTTCGGTTGAAGATAGAACAAGGATCGCTACATCCTGCAGCCTGTGTTTTTCAATAATTTTTTTAAAACCTACCTGATATTGTTCTACTCTGCATGGAGCAGGATCTCCCACAATGAAATAAGCAACCTTTTCATCGGTTTTTTTAAATCTTTTTACATAATCAAGAAGTGAACCTGCCATTACAATATATGGAAGACATTCCTTACAACTGGAATTTGCCTTACCTAAATTCAATACATCAAAGTCCGGCTCATTCACCATTTTTGCGTTAAAACCGTCGCCCTTTAATGCAGCGATGCCTGCTTCTGTTAGGAATTGTCCCATCATGGGAAATAAGAATGTGACTTCCTTGTCTTTAAAATTAAAAATTTTACCCTTTGAATCTTTGTAATATACTTTATTTCCCTTATAAAAAGTTGCAGCCTGCATAAAATCTGTATTATCGTTTTCAAAAGTTAAATTAAGCTGTCTGTAATACTTAATAATATCTATTGCAGCTTCTATCCTGGTGTTTAAGCCGACATCAGCCGTATGACTGTCGAGTTCTAGTGTCAATGAAGGTTTTTTGCCCATTTCATCTCTGAAATAAGGAACAATAAATGAATCAGGTCCACAAGAAAAATTTGTTATATAAACAGCAAACAACTGAGGGTGTTTTTTAACAAATTTTGATACCTGGAGTGCAATTTTACCGATACCCCAGTGCATATGAATTCCCAGATGCTCATAATCAAAAGGTATGAAGTCAAAAGGGATTACAGTTATTTTTCTTGTCGCAAATTTATGAGGTATTGACATGTTTGATTCTTTTGCTAAAGCATTGTACCATCTGCCCATCATCACAACTGCAAATTCATTTTTGTTTTTTTCCAGATCTTCAATTGTCTTTTTACCGATTGACCATGCTTTCTTAAAATATTCCATTATTTTGTTTAATGCAAAGTCAAAAGCATTTTTTGCCTGATTTTTATCTAATCCGATTAAAACTGCAGATCTTACAAATTCATTTTTTGTAGAATCAACATGCCTTTGAAAATCGATTACAGGTATTAAAATCTCAGGTATTTTTTGATCTTTAAATGCCTGTTTCAAATAATAGGGCTCTCCCTGAACAAAAACGCATGCTTTGTTGTTTTCCGCACTACCGTAAACTGGAATATGCAATATATGAGGCATAAATATGTAATCAACATTTTTACTCAATAAGTTGTCAAATGCACCATGAGCGATTTCCGCAGGATAACAGAATGCCGATTTTCTTTTTTCTCTGCCGTAGGTGGTTATATCATCTGACAGAACTACTTTAAATCCTAATTGATCCCAAAAATTAAAATATAAAGGGTAGAGCATATTGGTCAAAAAGGTTCTGTTAATTCCAATGGTTTTTGAATAATTGCAAGTTTTACCTGAAGGTACGGCAAATTCTTCAAAAAGCATTCTATCCCTTACAGCAACAAGATCATATTTAAATGAATTATCTTCAATGTTATGTCTTAAATTATAATATTTATTGCATGCTCCTCCGAAAGGTATTTTTTTGCCTTCAACTTCAATCATGTTGATGCTGCATTTTCTGTCACATTTTTCTTTGCCTCCGCTGCAGATGAAGTTTTTTCCGTATTTAATTTCTCTTTTATAAAGTTGTGCCAGTTCAAAAAAGTTTTCCTTCAGCAATTTTTTTTCAAGTCTTTTCTTGACTTCGATAGCGCAGCCAAAAGCACCCATTAATCCCGGTTCAGGGGGAACAATTATATTTGCATTTAATAATGAAGCCATTGCAATAGGAACTGCTTTATTATAACAAACCCCTCCCTGCATGAAAATTTTCTTGCCATAAGGACGAGCACCTCTGACCCTGTTATTGTAATTGTGGCAGATAGAGTAAACCAGCCCTGCAACTATATCTTCTTTTGCAATGCCTTCCTGAAAAGCAGTAGAAATATCTGAAGATATAAAAGCCGCACATTGATCGTTAAAGTTTGGAGGGAAATTTGATCTTAATGATATTTCCGCAATATCCTTCACGTCGACATTTAAGGACTCTTTTGCAGCTTCTTCAAGAAAACTGCCGGTACCGGCACTGCATGCTTCATTCATTGCATAATCAGAAGGCACACCTTGTGTAACATATGTATATTTAGCATCCTGTCCCCCGATTTCAAAAATTGTGTCAACATCTTTATCAAAATAGATACTTGCCGCAGCATGACATATAATTTCATTGTAGATTGATTCTGTTAAGGCATGAAGTCCCGCAATCTGACGTCCTGATCCGGTTGTACCTAATCCTATTATTTTAACTTTAACACCGTTAAGCTGTTTTTCAATATTTTTGTAGCATTTTTTTACTGCAGAAATCGGATTACCGTCTGTTTTTAAATAAGTACTTGCTAAAATTGAGTCATCGTCCTTTTTTATCAATACTGCTTTTGTTGTTGTGGACCCTATGTCAACTCCAAGTATGCAGATGTCATTTTCCTTAGCTTTACTGTATGTAATTTTTTTAAAAGATACCAGATGCTCAAACTGTTTCAAAGATTTTAAATAAGTGAATGAACTTTTGCCCTTTTCAATAAGATTTTCAAGTCCGGGAAAAGGTTTTGTTTCATTATCAAGCGCCCATAAAGCGGCACCATATGCTTCAAAATAATCTGATTCTTCAGGGATATATAAAGTATCAATTGAGGATTCCACGAATTTCATTATAGGTTTTATTTTTGAAATTCCGCCTGTAACTATTAAATTTTTTTCATTGAAAGTATTTAACAGCTCCGTGATTTTTACAGCCATCATTTTGCACAATCCGGCGATCACATTGTCCTTAGGCTGACCTTTGTTCAAAGCATGAGTACAGTCTGATTTGCAGAAAACCGAGCATCTTCCTGAAATGTCATAGATGGAATTTTCATCATAAGTATCTTTTAAGTCTTCGATTTTTAAAGCCATTCTGCCCAATTGCTGGATAAAAAATGAACCGGTGCCCGATGCGCATTTATTACCGGTGAAAACATTAAATATTCTTCCGTTCTTATCCAGTTGATAAACCAAAATTGTTTCACCGCCTGCACTTATCAATGCATTATACTTCAATTTGTCTTTTATTAAATGTTGAATTGAATACTCGACTGCTTCGGGTTCTGTTATTGATGTAAGGTTTACAAATTTTCTGAATTTTCTTCCAGTAACACAGATCCTGTCATAAAAATTATTATCAAGCTTTGAAAATATTTCCTTTATTTTTCCTTTGGAATCACCGTTATGGAAAGTTATAGAGTTGAATATTTTTGTGATCTTATTATTTTTTTTTTCAAGACCCACTACTGATATTGATGATGCCCCAATACAAACACCGAGAGTTTTCATTAATCCTCCGAATTTTTAAAAAAGAATAGTTTTTATAAATATAAAAGATCTGATTTTTTCCATTACTTTTTAAACGGTGTAACTATACACATTTTAAATGGGAAAAAAATATTTATGTTTTTTAAAATTTTTTTATTCTATAATATTACCGTCTTTATCATATTTTACCTGAACCTGTTTATCCTTTACATGAATAGTTTCTACCCTTGTACCGTCTTTGTTATAATCGACAATTTTTTTTAAAACATCATTAGTGAAATGAGTTGTTTTTATAAGTTCTTTTTCATCATCATATAAATACAGGGTTTTGCTTGATGTTAAATCCTCAATTATTTCATAAACTGAAACTTTATTATGTTCATTATACTCGAATAGTTCTATTGATATGATTTTATCATTTTTAAAAGTTTCTATTCTTGTTTCCTGATAATTATTATTATAAAGAGTGATGATTTTTCTGCCTATTAAATAGTCATTTTCAATTTTTTTTGTCTTTTTACCTTTATCGTTATATTGATTTGTCCATTCTTTTTTAATGTCTTCCTGGTTAAGTTCATTTAGAGAGGTTACCTCCCCTCTGGTTTCCTGTCCGTTTTCATTATACCAGAAAGTGTAAGTTTCATTTTTTAAAGTATAGAACTCTTTTTGTATTATTCCTTTTCCGGAAAAAAAACACTCCCAGAATATAAATGATCCGTCGGAATATCTTTTTTCTATCTGTTTTATCTGAAAAAACCTGTCATAACGATATTTGACTGAAATATATTGTTTGCTTAATATGTTATAAATGTTTTCTGTGTCTACCAGACCATCGCTGTTATAGGTATAGCTTGTGATCCTTATTTTGTTATTGTCTTTGTATTCTTCCTGTTTGATCTTGTGTCCTTTATCATCATATCTGTACTCTGCTTGAATTATGTTTTCTTTATAGTATTTTTCCTGATTCAATCTGTTGCCCAAATAATAATAAAGCCATCTTTTTACCTCTTTGTTTCCTTCATATAATACTCTTCTCTGTTCCAGTTTGTCTGTAATTAATGAAAATAATACAAACTTGTACTCTTTTGCCTGATTTCTATCGATCTTTACCAGTTTTAAGCCGTTATAATTTGATCTGTATATCTCTGTAACTGATTCTGAATAAAGACTTAATGATAAAAAGAGAGTGAATAAATTAAGCAAAAATATTTTCAATATATGATTTTTTATTAAATATTTGTAAGTCATCTAATTTTTCACCGGTTCCTATAAAATAAATTGGCAATTTTAAGTTTTTCTGTATATTAATAATTATACCTGCCTTTGACATTGAATCAAGTTTGGCAACTATTATTCCGTCAATGCCTATTGCTTGATTAAACGCCTCTGCCTGACTGTATGCATTCTGACCTGTAGTGGCATCAATCACTAAGAGATTTTTATTTATGATTCTTTCTTTTTTTAAGATCACTTTTTTTATTTTTTTCAGCTCTTCGATCAGGTTTTCCTTGTTATGAAGCCTTCCTGCTGTGTCTATTAAAAGCAGGTTTACGTTTTTTGCGTTTGCGGAATCTATAGCGTCAAAAACAACGCCTGAGGGATCAACATGCTGTTTTTGCTTTATGATTGGAATATCAAGTCTGTTAGCCCATTTGGTAAGCTGTTCGATAGCAGCAGCTCTATATGTATCACCAGCAGCAAGAAGAACTTTTAAACCCTTTTTTAAATAATAATTGGCTATCTTGGCAATGGAAGTTGTTTTACCTACACCGTTTGCTCCCAGTAACAGAAAAACATTTAAACTGTTTTTATCGATCGATAGATCCGAATCAATCAGATTTTTCTCAATTTCTGATTTTAAGAAATTAATTGCCTCTTCAACGTTTTTGGGATTGTTTTTTTTCAGTTCTTCTATCAGTTCATTTGTGATCCTGGGTCCTATGTCCGCTTTAAGCATTACATCTTCGAGATCGTTTATTTTCTCTTTTTCAATTATATTTCCTGCGAATAAGTTTCTGATCATTTTACCAAGGCTTTCATGGTAATCTTTGGATTTTGAATAATAATCGTTTTTCTTATTTTTTCTTTTATTTTTGATTAAAATAAAAAATATTATTAAAACTATTATTACAATTGTTATAAATGCTGCGATAGAAAAAAATAAAAAATTTATAGCCATGCATCCTCAATTTTTTGTTTGCTCATCAGTTTATATATTTTTAATTAATAAAAGTTTATAATAAAAATGTCAATGATTTTTACTTCACTTGTTTTAGCTTTGGATTTTTTTATTGACATTTTTTAAATTTATTGTCATTTCGACGAACAAAGTGAGGAGAAATTTTGTTATAAAAGAAAATTATTATTTTTGTAAAGATTTCATTCATCGTTTAAAAATGACAATAAAGCTGCTCTTATGAAAGAATTAATCAAAAAAGAGAACTGGTATGGTTAAGGTTTGAGTCTTTATCAAAAAAACGAGATTTTATCGTCATTAATAAAATCGTAAAATCAAAAACGGATATTGGCGCCGACTTTTACACCGCTGTCATTTTCTTTGTCCGGTTCATTGTTTTTATAGAATTCTAAAATCGGAATAAAATCTTTCTTTTCAAGAACTTTTATGTAATCTGCAAGGGAAACAAAAAGCCAGATGAGGCTTAATCCGGAATATACTGCGGTTGCCCATGCCATGCCGTACAAAATGTTGTATGTCAGTTCTAATTTTTTGCCGTAATCAGTATTTAATATTCCCCTTTGAGCTCTGATGGCACCGTCCAATCTGTTCCATTGATCATAAGCAAAAACAGTTATCGGAACCATAGTAGCAAGAGAAAAGGTAAAATTCCAGAATGATACATAATAAACTGTTTTTTTTACCTTAAAATAGTTCTTAATGTCCCTTGTTTTTAAGTGAAATACAATGTTTTTTTCATCTTCTTTGACTTCGCCTATATTTAATAGATATCTGTAGGATTCATAAAGGTCATTTTTTGCAGAAATTACATAATTGCCAAGAGGCAGGGCTTTTTTAAATGGTGTTTTATCCTGATATACTGAATTTATAAAGATTTTTGTTCCGTAGGGTTCTATGTCGAAATTGACAACCTGCAGGGCTTCGGTTTCTTCAATATTGATGTTTATTTCTTTTTTTTCATGATCAAACAAAGAGATGTTTTCGGCTCTGTCTGAAAAATTTTCCTTTTTTAATGTAAGTACATATTTACCAGGAATGATAAAATCGATAAATACATTTTTTCTGCCGACATAATCTGAGTCAAAAAATATTCTTGTTTCTTCATCGTCTGTGTTTATTGCCAGCGATGCATAATTGATCAGAAAAACCTTTGATAATATAAGGCTGAATTCCTTCTCTGTATTTCTGGATATGTTTTCGCTGTTCGATACAAAAGCCTTATCAAGTATTTTTATTTTTAATTGATTTGAATATACATAGAAATTAATATAGTACAGTTTATCGATTTTTTCGATTTCACCGGATATTAAAAAATCAAGGTTGTTTTCGAGACATATTTCTTCATTGTTAAGTACGCTTCTGTCAAACGGCGCTGTAATGTTCAGTGAATATGAAGGATTCTCAATGTTTTCATACCACCTTTTCGCAATATAAGTATAATCCTTGTGTGATCTGAACTCCAGAAAAAGTTCATAGATCAGGTTCTGGTCAAGAGTTTCATTAAAAAAGAATTTTCTCTGAAGATATTCAGCTTTTTCTTTATGCGAAAGATATGTAGCCCCGATCTTTTTGGTATAGACATCGATTGATTTTAATACAGCACCTTTTTTTGTCATCTTGACAGCAGGTATTTTATCAAGGACATTCTTAATGGCATTTTCAACATTCTGAACATCCAGAGGATTTATCAACTGAAGCCTGCCCATTTTTTTAAACTTCATTATGCCTATATTGGCGGTAAAGAGTTCTCTCAACATTGCATCATCACTGTTGTCTATAAAAGGATTTTTCAGTTTTGTTTGGCTTGCTAAAAATATTGATATATTTAAGGCAAGAAAGATATATATTAACTTTTTTAACATTAAATAACCTGTAGTTTTCTAAAGAACATTCAATGCTTTTTTGATTGCTCCGATGATTCTTTCTGGTTTAAAAGGCTTTACAATAAAATCTTTAGCCCCAAGCTGTATTGCCTGTATAATTAATCTTTGCTGTCCAAGAGCGGAACACATTATCACTTTGGCATTTTTATCCAGATCCATGATCTTTGATAATGCCTGAATACCGTCCATTCTGGGCATTGTAATATCCATCAATACTACATCAGGTTTAAGTTTTGAATACAGCTCTACTGCTTCAATTCCGTTTGAAGCTTCGCCGACAACTTCAAAACCTTTTTTTTCAAGCGTGTCTTTGATAATCAGTTTTATAAATGCCAGATCATCAACAATTAATACTCTTGGTGCTGCCATATTTTATTCCCGTTTAATTTATTAATTTCTTCTATTTTAATAACTAATATACAATAATTCAAGTAAAAATTAAATTTTATTTTTTTTTGTCAACATTTTTAACTCAGAATCCAGAAATATGTCAATATTTCCATCCATTACAGAATTTATGTTGCCGACCTCAACCTGGGTCCTGTTGTCTTTTACAAGAGTGTAGGGCTGAAAAACATAGCTTCTTATCTGGCTGCCCCATGCTATGTCTTTTTTTTCAGGATTTTCCTTTTCCCTTTTTTTATCCTGCTCCTTCTTGTAATGATCGTAAAGTCTTGCTTTGAGCACTTTCATTGCAAATGACTTGTTTTTAAACTGAGATCTTTCCTGCTGGCATTGAACTACTATGCCTGTAGGAATATGAGTGATCCTTACAGCAGAGTCTGTTTTGTTCACATGCTGTCCGCCTGCTCCGCCTGCCCTGTAAGTATCGATCTTCAGGTCTTCAGGATTTATATCAAACTCAATTTCATCTTCAATATCCGGTGTTACATAGATCGAAGCAAAGGATGTATGTCTTCGAGCATTTGAGTCAAAAGGCGAAATCCTTACAAGTCTGTGAATGCCTGATTCGAATTTCAAATAACCGTAGGCATACTCGCCCTTTATTAGAAAGGTTACGTTCTTTATACCTGCACCTTCGCCGTCAAGCCAGTCTAAAATGTCATAGCTGAATTTCCTGCTTTCAGCCCATCTTGTGTACATCCTGAAAAGCATTGAAGCCCAGTCGCATGCTTCAGTACCGCCTGCTCCGGGGTGAATGTTAACGATTGCATTGCATCTATCATTCTCTTCGGATAATAGTTCGTTAAGCTCAAGCTTTTCCATTTCCTTTTCGAGGTTTTTTAAAGAGTCCTCGATTTCCTGATCAAGCTCATTTGAGTTTTCTTCCTGTGAAAGATCGTAAAGGGTTTGAAGGTCCTGGACTTCCTTATAAAAGTCTTCCCAGGGTTTGACTCTTTTTTTTAAGTTGTTTATATCCTTAATGACTTTGTTTGCCTCTTGAGTGTTGTTCCAGAAATCAGGAAGTTCCGTTTTTTTTTCCAGTTCTGCGGTTTGTTCTTTTATCTTATCGATATTGATTAATTTGATGTATTCTTCTGCTTTTTTGACCAGACTGCTCAAGTCCTGTTTTAAATTTATAATCATATTATTGGGTAAACCTTTTTGAAAGAATATAATTTAAAAATTATAAATGAAAAATAGCGATATGTCAATAAAAAGTGAGGTATTGTTGTTAAGTATCGTTAGGATTGCGTTTTTATCCGCTTTTTAGTCTGACATTCCCTGCTCTCCTTTTGTCACCCCTGCGAATGCAGGGGTCTATGAAACCAAACCAATATTTTGATATAAGGTTGCTAAGATTGCGTTTTTTTTGGCGCAAAAGCTGACCGCAATCGACCGGTTTTCAGGTTGCGGTTTTTTTTGTAATATTCAATTTTATATGATATAATTATATTTGCCGATATTTATCACTAAAGGCATTTAAATTATGAAAATCAGTAAAGTCTTATTTATCGTTTTAATGATTTTTCCCTTTATCTTTATCG
>JAFGQB010000258.1 GCA_016935915.1 Spirochaetota bacterium | reverse complement strand
CCGGTTACCTCTCTGCTTATTTTAGGCTCTCTATATAAAATTTCATTTTTTTTCAAAATTTCTATACCCGGAACACCATTTATTATTGCTCTTTCATATAAATTTTTTACCTCATTGTATTCTTCCTCACCGATTGCAACAACAAAGCTCCCTGTCCATTTAATGGAAATATCAAGCTCATTGGCAAAACATGTCCATAATTTATTTCCCTTAATGTTCATTTTTGCCTTTAATGTACCCGGTTTCGGGTCATGACCTGAATGAATGATTGCAGAATTTGAAGAACTTGGTCCCATACCTATGTCTGCTTCTTTTTCGATAATTAAAATTTTCAATTTATACTTTGAAAGTTCTCTTGCAATCAAGGAGCCGATTATACCGGCTCCTATTATTATAAAGTCATATTTTATTGCATTCAAATTAACTCCTTTGGGGACAGAGCTTAAAATTTTTATTTATTAATCCTATTTTTCTTAATAATTAAATTCAGAAACCTAATAATTTTTATCATTTCCACTCAAAACTTCTTTTTACAGCTTTATGCCATTCATTATAAAGCTTTTCTCTCTCTTTTTGCCCCATTTTTGCTTCCCAAATTTTATCTTTTCCCCAATGTTTTTTCAGTTCATTTTTATCTTTCCAAAAACCGATAGCTAAACCAGCAGCATAAGCAGCACCTAAAGCGGTAGTTTCAATGACTTTTGGTCTTATAACATTTATCCCCAAAATATCTGCCTGAAATTGCATTAAAATTTCATTTACAACCATACCTCCGTCAACTTTCAGGACATTTGAAGAAAAATTAAAATCCTTTTTCATTGCATCAAATATTTCTTTTGTCTGAAAAGCAGTAGCTTCCAAAATCGCCCTGGCAATATGAGATTTGTTTATATAATGAGTCAGCCCAATTATTAATCCCCTTGCATCACTTTTCCAATATGGCGCAAAGAGTCCCGAAAATGCAGGGACAAAATATATACCGCCATTATTTTCAACCTTTCCAGCCAACTCTTCAATTTCTTTTGATGATTTTATAAGACCAAAATTATCCCTGAACCATTGCACTAATGCTCCGGCTATGGCAATGGAACCTTCAAGAGCATAATTAACAGGATCATTACCAATTTTATAAGCAACAGTTGTAATTAAACCATATTTTGAATGGACGATTTTATTTCCAGTATTTAAAAGAAGGAAACAGCCTGTACCATAAGTGTTTTTTACATCACCAATATCAAAACATGCCTGCCCGAATAACGCTGCTTGTTGGTCGCCAAGGTCTCCTGAAATCGGAATTTTAACTCCCTCAAGTTCATAATATCCATATATTTCACTGGATGACTTTATTTTAGGCAGAATATTTTCAGGAATATCAAGATCTTTCAAAATACCTTTATCCCATTTTAAACTATTCAAATCCATAAGCATTGTTCTGCTGGCATTTGTAACATCAGTAACATGAGAACCATTCCTCATAGCACCTGTAAGATTCCAGATAAGCCATGTGTCAATATTTCCAAAAATTGAATCGCCGTTTTCAGCTCTTTTCCTAAGATCCTTAACATTATCAAGTAACCATTTTATCTTAGGTCCCGAAAAATATGTTGCAATTGGCAATCCTGTGACCTTCCTGTAGCGATTAATGTTCTTATCAGCAATACTGCTGCAAATTTCATCTGTCCGGGTATCCTGCCATACTGCAGCATTATAATATGGATTACCTGTTTTTTTATCCCAAATTATTGTAGTTTCCCTCTGGTTAGTTATTCCTATACAAGCGATTTCAGAAGGTTTTACATTCGTTTTTTTCAAAGTCTCTTTTATTGTTAACTTCGTATTGTTCAATATTTCAATAGGATCATGTTCAACCCAACCAGCTTTCGGATATATCTGCTTATGCTCCAGTTGATGAAAACCGACAATCCCTCCTTTTTCATTAAAGAGAACAAAACGAGTACTGGTAGTACCCTGATCAATAGCTCCGATATATTTTTTATCATGAATGATCATGAAGTTATGCCCCCAGAAGATTTATTATATTAAAAGTATAAAAAAAAAAGGATATAAAGTCAAAAAAATAATTGAGATATTAAATATCAAGTAATTAAGTTAAAATTTAGTTGATATTATTATGTAACATTATATTAAATTATTTAGCTCTGTCCCCATAATCTTTTTTAATTTTTTTGCAAATTATATAAATGATTTTTATGTTTTTCTTATTAATTTAATAGGAGGAATATTATGAGACAATGTAGAATATTACAAAAAGGCGCCAAATATCATGTTTCTTCTAAAATTAATAGAAGTGAAAATATTTTCGAAAATGATGAAATTAAAAAATTATTTATGGATGTGGTAAAAAGAGCAAAAAAAAAATATAAATTTATAGTTCATAACTTTGTAATTATGAATAATCATATACATATATATATAAGTAGAAAAAAAGAAGTGATATATAACAAATTAAAAAGTATACATAAAGATAATAATACGTATTCAATCGCAACAGAATTAAGATATATTTTAAAAGTTTTTTTAAGAGGAGTTGAAATGTATGGCATTAATAAATTTTTATTATTATTAAAAAGCGCTGAAAAAAAATGG